>DBFWRP010000341.1:0-17626 GCA_048222005.1 Muribaculaceae bacterium
CGGGCGCACATGGAAGCGTCGTGGCAAGTTTCCGCAGATACTGGCCACCCACCGCGAGGAGATAATGGCGAATCTCGACAGGCTCAGCCCAGGTGCGTCGGGCTGCAAACACAGGCTAATTACGCTCTACGAGGCCGACAAATATCTGAATTTTACCCATCTGCAACCCAAATGACACACACCGTGAAGCCCCGCCTGCTTTTCCTTATAAGCCGTTTCCTCGACGGTGGCATCGACACCATCCTGGTGGAATATCTGCGCAACATCCCGTTCGACCGCTATGATGTGACGCTTGCCATAGGCGTGAAGATGGATGAACTTGAGGTGCATCTGCCGCGCATTCCTGCCGGGGTGAAGGTAGTATATCTCGTTGACAATCCGGTGCTCACGCGCTGGCGTAAGGAAAAAATTAGGCACCGTCTGCCCGTGGCTGTGAAGCTTTACGACGAGATTGTGCTTAACCCGATCAGGAAACTTACCACCCGAAGCCGGTTGGACCGCCTCGTGGCCCGGGCTGACATGGTGATTGATTTCGACTGCACGTTCTACAGCCTGCTTCAGCATAGCCCGGTTCCCGTGACGGGATTCTATCATTTCAGTATTCCCGAAAACCTGAGCCGCTGGCCGAGGCACACGCGCAGGCAGATGGAGGGGATGCAGGCCTACGCACATGTAGCGCTCATATCGAATGCAATGGTGGAGGAGGGGCGGCGCCTGTTCCCCGAACTTGCGGCCAAATTCGTGCGCATCTACAACGGGTATAACTTTGATGAATTCCGGCGGCGCGCGGCCGCGAAGTTGCCTGTGGATGCGCCGGCGCGTTATGTTGTTGCCGTTGAGCGGCTTGAAGAGAGCCAGAAGGATATAACAACGCTGCTTGATGCATATGCCCGTGCACTCGCTTCGCAGCCTGACGGCGGCAAGGATTTCCCGGCGCTTGTGCTCGTGGGCGAAGGGCGCGACAGGCAACGGCTTGAGGCGCATGCCAAGGCGCTCGGAGTGGTGGAGAAAACTTTTTTTGCAGGTTTTCAGCCCGATGCAGCTCCCTGGATTGCCAATGCCGAAGCGCTTGTGCATTCCTCGAAATACGAAGGTTTCGGCCTTGTGCTTGCCGAGGCTCTGATTCTCGGACGCCCGGTGGTGGCCACCGACTGTCCGTCGGGGCCGGCCGAAGTGCTTGACTACGGCAACGCCGGAATTCTTGTGTCTGTGGGTGATGCCGACGCGCTTGCCCAAGCCATCACTAAGGTTGCCGGGTCGGCGGCGCTCCGTTCACAGATGGGTGAGCAGGCATTGCGTCGTGCCGAAACGTTTGATATAACCGAATCAGTAAATCAGCTTTTATCGCTATGTCCCATACCGACCGACCAAAAATAAGCGCTGTTCTCAACACATTCAATGCGGCCGAACATCTTGACGAGGTGCTGCAGTCGCTCGCCGGATTCGACGAGATTGTGCTCGTGGACATGCACAGCGACGACGATACACGCCGCATTGCAGCCGCGCATGGCGCGAGGATTGTGGATTTCGAGCGTTGCGGCATCTGCGAGCCTGCGCGCAACGCCGCCATCGAGGCGGCCTCGCATCCATGGGTGCTTGTTGTGGATGCCGATGAGCTGGTGACGCCGCAACTGCGTGACTATCTGTATGACACGGCAGCCCGCGAGGATGCTCCGGCAGCATTGCGCATTCCGCGCATAAATTCATTCATGGGGCGGGAGATGCACTGCCTTTATCCCGACTATCTCACGCGCTTTGCGCGGAAGGAGCGCATTTTCTGGCCGCCTGTGATTCACGCGCAGCCGCAGATTGATGGTGTGATTGAAACCATCCCCGCGTCGCGTCGCGAGCTTGCGTTCGTGCATCTCGAACGCAACACCATAGCCTCACGGCTTGAGAAAATCATCCGTTATTCCGCCAAGGAGGTTGACCGCCGTGGTTATCGGCATTATTCAGCCCCGGCATTCATAGTCAAGCCGTTCGGGCGCTTTTTCCGCTCGTATTTTCTGAAAGGCGGCGTGTGCGACGGGCTACCCGGCTTCATCTGGGCGTTGCTCGAAGCTCATTACAAGCTCACCACAATGCTCCGCCAGTCCGACCGCACATCTTCCTGATTTATCCGCCAAACTTGCTTTTAAGCCAGTTCATCAGTAGAAAGACACCGATTCCCACAGGAAGAGCAATCAGGAAAAGAAAGGTGAGGAATCCCGGATTGACGCATATGGCGATAAAGATGATAAGAATCGCCCAGACAATAATTCCAATCATGGCGGTAGGTGTTACAGATTGAGGTTATCTTGTTTGTAATGCAGATGTTGTGCCGACAATGTCCTTGCGCTGGATCACGTCAGATGTCGGCGCCGTCTTTCAATGCTTGACCGAGCCAAGCGAAAACGCAGAGAAGAATGATTAGAATTGACATAGCGGTAAGATTTTAGGATTTCAAGGAACACCATGATGGTCTTCACCTGCAAAATTATCTCCTACCAGTGCCAAAACCTTTCACTGCTACGTTAAATAATGTTTAATAATTAGGGGCGGGGAATAGCTTAGTGTCTCTCAAGAAATATTTGATATAACGCTACAGGGCCGTAGTGCCAAAGTTTTGATTGCTCCTGTTCGAGTTCTTTGTAAGTTTCAGAATGATAGATTTGTTGCAATGCGTCAGTGATGGGCACATTAAAATCCTCGGCATACATTTCTGCCATTTTGCTGACCTTTCCGGGTAACAGCAAGTAAAGATTCTGTTGGGTTATTTCTCGTTGGTTCATTTCACAATCTCCTTCGCTTCTGTCCATCTTACGCAGTTGAGAGCACGTTCGGTATGCAAGAGTATTTGATTGACAAGTTTATAAGCCCTTAGTTCATTTATTAAAGTCACTTTGTCAATCAGTCCGGCCTCATAAAGTGCAAAAGATGCGTAAACACGGTCGTTTGCCACCGGTCCCTTCACTACATCGTGTGAGTGAGAAAAATTCCGATTCATTCTGTTGGCCATGACAAAATCCAGCCAAGCTTCATCTGGCTTAGTGAATTCCAATACGTCAAGGTCGCCTTCCAATGCTTCATTGTAATCGTAGGCATTGACATACCCTTTGACAATGTCTCCTCTGAATTTTCGCTTTACCCATGCGTCGGCCTGTTCATATGACGATGTCAGATAAAATCCGGCGCCATAATCAAGGGTTCGCCCGGGAGTACGTATTTCAGGGGATGTCACGATTTCCAGACTTCCATGATATAATGTTGTCATTTTTTTGCAGCATGTGGGGATATTGGATGAGATTTCCTCAAGCATCCATTGTGGACTTTGGGTGTGGAGCACGTCGTAATTATCTGCAAGGAATTCCATTATTTTGTGCTTTGCAAAAAGGGCAGATGTTGCAGCTCCGCTTAATTTATGCGCGTGCTTGTATATTTCAACGCAGAATGCGATGAAATAGGCTATATCGTCTGTGCGAGATCTTGCTGCCATTACACTGTTGTTCCTAAAGTTGTTTTGCGGAAGTGGATGTGCTTAGGGTAACATTCACAAAGTTATAAATAAATTGTGAAGCGGCAAGAGTGGTGCGGCTTATTTTACGCGGCCGGGGTTGCGGGCGATGAATTCTTTCCAGGACTTGGGGCCGGCGGGGAGTTGCGGGCGCGAGGATTCGTAGAAATGGCAGAGGGCCACACCGAGCGCATCGGTGGCGTCAAGTTCCGGCAGGAGGTTCTCGCGCGGGATTTTCAGGATGCGCACAAGCATTTCCTGTACTTGTTCCTTGGAAGCGGCGCCGTTGCCCGTTATTGCCATTTTCACTTTTCGCGGCTCATATTCGGCGATGGGTACGTCGCGGCTGAGTGCGGCGGCCATGGCAACGCCCTGGGCTCGTCCGAGTTTAAGCATCGACTGCACATTTTTGCCGAAAAAGGGGGCCTCGATGGCGAATTCGTCGGGCAGATATTGCTCAACAAGGCCGAGCACGCGCTCATGGATGCGGTGCAGGCGCATGTAATGGTCCTCCATGCGGTTGAGGCGCAGCACGCCCATTGCCACCACGGAGGGCTTGCCGCGGAGGATGCCGAGCACACCGTAGCCCATGACGTTCGTTCCCGGGTCAATGCCGATGATCACTTTATCCCACATGTGTGTCGGGCGTTTTTACGGGGAGGTCAACCGTTTCCATCGGTGTGGTGAAGAACATCAGATGCTGGCCGCGCCGTCGGTGAAGTTCGGCCATGAGTGCCTGCCCTTCGTTTTCGTGCCAGTGCGAGGCTTTCGCCGGGTCGATGGCTGGGAAATGCACGGCTATGCTCAGTGTGTCCGGCTCGATGGAGGTAAGCACGCGGGCCACTGTGGGGTTGGCAAAACATCCGCTGGCTGCCGCTGCCGGGAGCAGTGTGCCCGACAGCCAGTCCATGAATTCAGTTTCGATGCTGCTGTGTACGACAAACGTGGTGTTGATGATAAGCATGTGGTCAGAAATGTCGGCGCAGTTCGCGCATAAGGAATTTAAAATGACGTGCCGCTGTGCGGCGCACACCGTAATAGTAGCACATTATGTTGAAGCGTTCGCGCAGCGATTTGAACCGGTTGCGTGTGGTGGTGCCTTCGTTCAGATAGTCGATGAGGACTTCCGGGATGAGCACATTGCGTCGTGAATGCTGAAGCACGCGGATACACCAGTCGAAATCCGCCGAGAACCGGAAATTGAGATTGTAGGGTGCGGTGATTTGCCTCAGGGCCACAAAAGCCTGATGACACACCACCATGCCGTCGGCGAAGCTCTGCAGCGAGAGCTGTTCTGGAGCGGTGAGATGTCGGGGGCCGATGCGGCGGCGGTCGGCGTCAACTATGTCGGTCTGGCCGTAGACCACGCCCGGGTAATCCTCGCACATTATGGTGTCGGCGATGCGTTGCAGCGTGTCGGGCGAATGGAATGTGTCGCCGGCATTGAGAAAAATCACGTAATCGCCTGTGGCTTCGGCCAGACCCTTGTTCATGGCGTCGTAAATGCCGCGGTCGGTAGCTGAACGGAAGCGCATGAGCGGGTGGAGATTTAGTCGGGCAATCTCTATGGTGCCGTCCGACGAGTCTCCGTCGATGATGAGGTGCTCGTACAGGTTGCATGTCTGCTGGCGCACGCTTTCAATGGTGACAGGAAGCGTGTCGGCAGCATTGTAAGTGACGGTGATGATGGAAAACAGAGGGCGGTTGCCGGGTGAATTCTGATCCATGGGGTTGGCTGGCGGAATGAGAAAAGGATTAGAGCAAATGAAAACCAGACTGCCTGACATCGTTGCCGGCAGCCCTTATCTGACAAAATTACACAATCTCCATCTTTCCGCCAACATTTCCCACGTAAAAATGCGTGGCGGTTGGGATAAGTTCGGATAACTACGGATAAACTCTGATAAACTCTTATAAGAATTATCAGAACTTATCAGAGTTTATCCGTCGTTATCCGGCCTGGAGCGCTGTGGCTGCCAGCAGGTGAGGGGAAATGAAAATTTAACGTGGTGATGGAGCGGGAATTTGCAAGAATATAGTAACTTTGCACTGTTCAGAGGCCGAATGTGCTGCGGCGTTGTGGCTGCGGCGCATGCTTTTGATGCTCTAAACGATTGTAGACAACACCTTTGCGACGCTCTCAATTATATATAATCTTCCTGTTCTTAGCTTGCACTGTGGCCGGAAATCTGTTTTCGCGCGACGGTGCACCGGCGTCGTCACGGCTTTTTGATGAGATTCCGGGTCCCGACAGCATTGTGCCCCCGGTTGTGGCGCTCCCCGACAGCATTGTGGCCGACAGCACCTCGGCTCCGGTTGATTCCCTGTTTAAGGTCCGGGATTCACTGGCAGCGGTCCTTCCCACCTTGGCTCCCGACACGGTGAAGCCGAAGCGTCCGTCGCGCATACGCCGCGAGAAGGTTGACCTTGACAATCAGGTGGTTTTCAACTCCAAGGACTCGATGGTGATGAAAGGCCGCAACACCGTGTTCATGTATGGCGAGGCGAGCGTTGACTATGGCGACCTGAAGCTCAATGCGGCCGAAATCAAGCTCAACATGGACAGCAGCGAGGTCTACGCCGTAGGGCGTCAGGACTCGGTGGGCGAAATGGTGGGGCAGCCTGTGTTCGAGGAGGGGGGCTCCAGCTACGAGTCTTCCACCATGCGCTATAACTTCAAGAGCAAACGCGGTTACATCACCGATGTGATCACCCAGCAGGGTGAGGGCTACCTCACCGGCGGCCGTACCAAGAAAACCGAAGGTGAGGACTACTACCTGCAGAGCGGGCGCTACACCACCTGTGACGACCACGAATGCCCTCACTTCTACCTGCAGCTAACACGCGCCAAGGTGCGTCCGAAGAAAAACATCGTCACCGGGCCTGCCTACATGGTGCTTGCCGGGCTGCCGCTCCCGCTGGCCATCCCGTTCGGCTACTTCCCGTTCAGCGACAGCTATGCCTCCGGTGTCATAGTGCCGACGTTCGGCGATGACTATAACCGTGGATTCTATCTCAGCGACGGCGGTTATTATTTCGCCATCAACGACATGATTGACCTCGCCCTGACTGGTGAAATCTACACCAAGGGCTCATGGGGCCTTTCGGCGCAGTCAACCTACCGCAAGCGTTACAAGTACAGCGGCTCGTTCAACATCCATTATCTCAAGACCATTTACGGCGAAAAGAGCGACCCTGACTATTCCAAGGCCACCAACTTCCAGATCATGTGGAACCATTCGCAGGACTCCAAGGCAAATCCCAACATGACGCTGTCGGCGGCGGTGAACTTCACCACATCGGGCTACACGCGCAATGCCCTCAACAGCTACTACACCAACTCGTTCACCGAGAACACCAAATCGTCGACCATCAACATGAGTTACCGTATCCCCAACTCGAAATGGTCGTTCTCCACGTCGCTCAACATCAGCCAGCGCACGCAGGATTCCACTCTGGCAGTGTCGTTCCCCAACCTCAACGTCACCATGAGCCAGACCTATCCCTTCAAGCGCAAGCAGGCCGTCGGCGCCGACCGGTGGTATGAGAAAATACGCATGAGCTATTCGGGTCAGTTCCAGAACTCCCTCACGGCCAAGCAGGACGAATTCTTCAAGAAGTCGCTGATAAAGGACTGGCGAAACGGCATGCGTCACAGCATCCCCATCTCGGCCACTTTCCCGCTGTTCACCTACTTCAACGTCACTCCGTCGATCAACCTTACCGACCGTATGTACACCCAGAAGGTGCGCCGTTCGTGGGATCCGGCGGCCTCGGCCGAAGTGATGGACACCACCTATTCGTTCTATAACGTGTGGGATTTTTCGGCATCGGTGTCGTTCGATACCAAGATTTACGGATTTTTCCAGCCTCTGCCGTTCCTCGGCGACAAGGTGAAGATGATCCGCCATGTGATGACACCCACCGTATCATTCTCGGCATCGCCCGACTTCTCGTCGCCCTGGTTCGGATATTACGGCCAGTACAGCTACATAGACAATCAGGGACGTGAGCAGACGCGCAAATACTCCATGTTCCCCAATGGCCTCTTCGGTGTGCCCGGGCAGGGGAAAACCGGAATGGTCAGCTTCTCACTCGCCAATAATGTGGAGATGAAGGTCAAGTCGGACAACGACTCGATCGGCGAGAAAAAAGTGTCGCTCATTGAGAATTTCACCGTAAGCCAGAGCTACAACTTCGCGGCCGACTCGCTGCGGTGGAGCAATATCAACACATCGCTGCTGCTGCGCCTCACCAAGCAGTTCAACCTCAACCTCTCGGCCACCTGGGACGTGTACACCTACGCCCTCAACAGTGCCGGAAACCCGGTGCGTGTCAACAAGCTCCGCATATCGCAGGGCAAAGGACTGGGACGCCTCTCTTCAACCGGAACCTCCTTCTCCTACACCTTCAACAACGACACCTTCAAACGGAAGAAAAACAAGAACAATCCACCCGAAAACAATGGCGACCTCGGCAACAATCCCAAGGACGACGACTGGGATGATGCCGGCTACGGGCAGCCCGACCGCCTAAACAACGGGGGTGGAAATGACGACGACGACCTGAAGCTGTCGCCCGACGGATATGCGGCATGGGAGGTGCCGTGGAGCCTCTCGGTCAATTATTCGGTGAACTACAGCTACGGCGATTTCAACCGCGAGAAGATGGAATATAACGGCAAGATAACGCAGAACCTCAGTCTGTCGGGCAATATCCGTCCCACCAAAAACTGGGAGTTCTCGGCATCCGCCTCCTACAACTTCGACCTACACAAGATAGCCTATATGAACCTGAACATTGCCCGCGACCTCCATTGCTTCACCATGAGGGCGAGTGTGATTCCGGTAGGCCCCTACAAGAGTTATAATTTCCACATATCGGTCAAGTCGGCGCTGCTGAGCGACCTCAAGTACGACAAACGATCGTCCACCTCCAACGGCGTGCAGTGGTATTGATGCCTTTATCAGTCTGAACCCATAGCCGCACATAATTGTTTGAACCTATAGTGATTTGTTTCCGGACTGCGTGCCCTGAGCATGCTCCCGGGGAGACCGTCGCCGCTCGTCAGTCCGGCATCCGGACAGACACACAGTTTAATTGCCTGTATATTAAAATATGAACCATTCCACCATGAACACAAATAACGACAGCACGCAGAGCCTGTTCGGCATCCGCGGGCAGGTGCTAACATACAAAGACAACCCCCTCCTCGTTCCGGCGGCCGACTGTTACGACTATTATCCTGACGGCCTTGTTGTGGTGCGCGACGGCGTGATAGATGCCGTCGGGGCTTATGCCGACGTAATAGGGCGTTATCCTGCTCTCGACCGTGTGGACACCTACGAAAATGCCGTGGTGATGCCGGGATTCGTTGACTGCCATCTGCATTATGTGCAGTCGCCCATGATAGGTTCGTTCGGCGACACGCTGCTCGACTGGCTCAACCGCTACACATTCCCAACGGAATCGAAGTTCCGCAGCCGTGAGTTTGCCGATGAGGTGGCGCGTATGTTCTTCAGGCAATTGCTTCAGAAGGGCACAACCACCGCAAATGTGTTCGCAACGACCTTCCCGGGGTCTGTTGATGCGTTTTTCGAGGAATCGGAGCGCTGGAACACCCGCATGATTTCGGGCAAGGTGCTGCAGGACCGCAATCTGCCCGATTCGCTGCGCGACACTTCTGCTGCCGTTTCGGTGGAGGAGTCGGAGCGTCTGCTCGAAAAATGGCACCGGCGCGGCCGTCAGCTTTACGCCGTGGTGCCCCGTTTCGCTCCCACAAGCACGGATGAGCAGTTGCGTCTGGCCGGCGAGCTTTACCGCCGCCATGCCGCCGAGGGGGTGTACATGCACACGCACCTCGACGAGGCCTACGACGAGATAGAATGGGTGAAGGAGCTGTTCCCGTGGTCGAAGAATTACACTGATGTGTATGAGCATTTCGGGCTGCTTGGCCCTACAGCTGTGCTGGCGCATTGCTGCATAGTGAAGGAGGAGGAATGGCAGACCATCCACGATGCCGGTGCGGCTGCCGTGCATTGTCCGTCGTCCAACCTGTTTCTCGGCGACGGGGAGTTCCGCTACTGGGATGCCGCAAAGGCCGCGCGTCCCTGCCGGTTCGGCATAGGCACCGATGTTGGCGCGGGCACGAATTTCTCTGTCGCCCGTCAGCTTGGCGAGGCATACAAGGTTGCCATGATGCAGCAGCACAGTCTCGATGCCGTGAGCAGTTTCTATCTCGCCACTCTGGGCGGGGCAAGGGCGCTCCGGCTCGACGACAGGATTGGCTCGTTGCGTCCGGGCAACGAGGCTGATATCGCCGTTCTCTCGCTGGCGCCGACCGAATTTGTGGAATGGCGCATGCAGTTTGCTTCCGATATTTTCGAAAAACTTTTCGTGCTTCAGACAATGGGGCTTGACAACATGAACATCGCCACGTATGTAGCCGGCAAGAAGGTGTTCGACCGAGCATCCGCCAGTCCGTTCGCCATGCCTTGAGTTGCGGATGCCTTTCTCTCTTATTTAAGTATTTCAAGGGCGCGCCGGCGGTCGTCGGCAATCGCGGCGGCCAGGGCGTCGAGCGACGGGAATCGCTGCTCGTCGCGCAGATGCTCAATAAAGTTCAGCGTAATCGGTGAGCCGTACAGATCACCAGAATAATCGATAAGATGCGCCTCGATGGTTTCGGGGGCGTCGGCCGCTGTGCCGGTGGTGGGCCGGCTTCCTATGTTGACCACGGACGGAAGCATCGTGCCGTCGGGCATCAGCGCACGTGCGGCATACACACCTCGGCCTGGGATGAGCTGTGACGCGAACGACGGATGCACGTTGGCGGTGGGAAACCCGATGGTGCGTCCTATCTCGCGTCCGTGCACCACAGTGCCCTGCATCTGATAGGGGTGTCCTAACATGGCGTTGGCCTCGGCGATGCGTCCCTGCGTAAGCCGACGGCGTATTTCCGACGAACTTATGCTCCCCTCGCCCTCAAGTTTCTTTTCGGTGCCAAGCACAAGCTCGATGCCTTCCTCCGCAGCCAGTGCGCGGTAGGTGTCGAAGTCGGCGGGAGCGTCGTGGCCGAACCGGTTGTTGAATCCGAGCAGCATGGCTTTCACACCCCATTTTTCGCGCAGCATTGCCAGAAACTCACGTGCCGGGAGCATGCGCAGTCCGGTGGTGAACGGAATCATGCGCACTGCCACCCGCCTCACGGCAAGCTGCAGCATTTTCGCTTCCGGGGCCGACAGAAGAAGGGGCGCGCGTTCAGGAGCGATTACCGACAGGGGATGGTTTGAAAATGTGACCACAAGGGGCTGCAGCATCCTTTCGGCAGCCTCGCGGCGCAGATGCTCAAGCAGATGCAGATGACCCACGTGCACGCCGTCGAACATCCCCACAGCGGCCATTGTGCCTTTGCATTCGTTTGACTTCTTGTCAGGTGTGTCCATCCTCCGGTCTGATATTGGTGTCAGGTTTTTATACGTATGAGTGTGAGGCCGTCGCGCAGGGGGAGTATCACTTTTTCGAGCGATGGGTCGGCGGCTATGGTGTCGTTGAATTCGGCTATGCCGAGGGTCTGCGGGTCGTGGTGACGCGTGGTGTCGGTCACCTTTCCGTCCCACAGGGTGTTGTCGGCCAGGATGAACCCTCCCGGACGCACCAGCTTGCGCACCAGGGCGAATGTCGCGGTGTACGTGCGCTTGTTGGCGTCCATGTAGGCAAGGTCGTAGCCGGGCTGCAGCGATGGGGCTATGCGGCTGAAATCGCCTATGTGCAGCGTGATTTTATGCCCGTGGGGCGAGCGCCCGAAGCGGCTGCGTATGAAGTCCTCCATCTCGTCGTCAATCTCCACTGTGTCGAGGTGCGCCCCTTCGGGAAGGGCCTCGGCGATGCACAGCGCCGAATAGCCTGCATAGGTGCCTATCTCGAGCACGCGCTGCGGCGCCACCATGGCGGTGAGCATTTTCAGCAGCCGTCCCTGCACATGGCCCGAACACATGCGCGGGTAGAGCAGGCGCAGGTGCACGTCGCGTCCGAGCTGTTGCAGCAACTCGGGCTCAGGGTCGGTGTGTGCCTTGATATATTCTTCGATATCCATCGTTCAGAGCAGCGATTCGATTCCGAGGCGGTAGGAGTCCATGCCGAACCCGGTGATGGTACCGCGGCATGCTGGGGCTATGAGTGATGTGTGCCTTATGGCCTCGGGCCTGGCGGCCGTGTTTGACACGTGCACCTCCACCACCGGGATGTCGATGGCACGGATGGCATCGGCAAGTGCGAGCGATGTGTGCGTGTAGGCACCTGCGTTGAGCACAATGCCGGCGTAATCACTGTCGAAGCCTACTTCGTGCATGCGGTCGATGAGGTCGCCTTCGTGGTTGCTCTGATAGTAGTCTATCTCCACTCCGGGATAGTCGACTGAAAGTGCGCGCAGGTATTCGTCCATTGAGACGTGTCCGTACACTTCCGGTTCACGGGTGCCGAGCAGATTGAGGTTCGGGCCGTTCAGGATCAGAATCTTTGGCATGGCGGTGGCGGGGGGATATGGGAGAGTTATTTTTTTAGTTCCACTTTCTGCGTGGGGGGCAGCTGCTCGTTGCGCTGGGCCACGGCATCGGTCACCTCATGGGCGAGGTGGATGAATTCGTGTGCCATCACAGTGTCCTTGAGGGCTATGGGGGTTCCGGCATCGCCGTCGTCGCAAACGTCGGCCACGAGCGGAATCTGGGCGAGAAGTTTCACGCCAAGCTCTTTGGCAAGCTGCACGCCGCCTTCGCGTCCGAAGATGTAGTAGCGTTCGTCGGGGTGCTGTGCGGGGGTGAACCATGCCATGTTCTCCACGAGGCCGAGGATGGGCACATTCACCTTGTCGCCGGTGAACATGGCGATGCCCTTGCGGGCGTCGGCCAGCGCCACCTGCTGGGGCGTGCTCACAATCACCACCCCGGTTATGGCCAGGGTCTGCACAAGGGTGAGGTGGATGTCGCTCGTGCCCGGGGGCATGTCGATGATGAAGTAGTCAAGTTCGCCCCAGTCGGCATCGGTGATGAGCTGGCGCAGGGCATTCGAGGCCATGGAGCCGCGCCAGAGCACGGGCGAATTTTTGTCGACAAGGAAGCCGATCGAGAGCATTTTCACGCCGTACTTCTCGATGGGGATTATGAGCTGGCGGCCGTCGACCTGATGCATGTAGAGCTCGTCGTCCTCCACGCCGAACATCTTTGGCATCGACGGGCCGAAAATGTCGGCGTCAAGCAGCCCCACGCGGTAGCCTTCGCGGGCGAGTGCCACGGCAAGGTTGCTCGCCACGGTCGATTTGCCCACGCCCCCCTTGCCGGAGCTTACGCCGATGATGTTCTTCACCTGCGCCAGCGGTTTTACGGCAGGCTGCGGAAGGGAGGTGCGTGTTTTCACCGCGATGTTCCCTTTTATTTCCACTTCGGGCGAGATGTAGGTCTCTATGGCCGATTCGGCGGCGCGGACAAGCGATTTGATGAACGGGTCGGTGGGCTTGTCGAAAATCAGCGAGAAACTCACCTTGTTGCCGTCGATGCGGATGTCGTCCTCCACCATGCCGGCTTCTACAATGTTTTTGCCCGATGCGGGGTAGCGCACGTTTTTCAGCGCGTCGAGAATGAGGTTGGGATATAGTTGCATGATTATTCTGTGCTTTGCTGTGAGAATTTGGGGTCGGTTTCGAGAACTCCGCGCGAGAAGCTGCGGTAGGTGTCGGGCGGAATCTCGTCGGTGGGTTCCTGCAGCTCGCCGGCATGGGCCAGGGGGAACGCAAGGTATTTTATGGTAAGCCCGCGTGCCAGCCATTGCTGTTCGTAGTAGGTGCGTATCTGCAGGATGTCGTCGGCCAGACCGCTGTGATAGAGGTCGTCGGTGTTCACTTCGGGCACTATGCCGTTAAGCTCGGTGAGCAGGCGGGTGTAGGTGTAGAGAAAGGGCGAGTCGGTTTTGAGGCGCACCATTCCGCCGTCGGCGAGCACAGTGCGGTAGAGGTTCAGGAACGTGGTGGACGTGAGGCGCTTGCGTACTTTCTTCATCTGCGGGTCGGGGAAGGTGATCCATATCTCACTCACTTCGCCGGGAGCGAAGAAGTGGCTCAGCAGCTCGATGTTGGTGCGCACGAAGGCCACGTTGCCCAGACCCTCGAGTGTGGCGGCCTTGGCTCCGGTCCACATGCGGGCGCCCTTTATGTCGATGCCTATGAAATTCTTGTGGGGGAAGCGTCGTGCAAGCCCCACGGTATATTCCCCCTTGCCGCAGCCCAGTTCAAGCACGATGGGGCCGTCGTTGTGGAAATAGTCGCTGTTCCAGCGGCCTTTCAGGGGGAAGCCCTCGCGGCTCAGCACGCCATAGGGATACTGGAACACACATTCCATGTGCTCCATCTCTCCAAATTTCTTTAGCTTGTTTTTGCCCATATTTCAGTTTGTTGCGCATTGCGCGGGGAGATGCGCGGGTTATTGATTTGCAAATTTAACTCAAAAATGCCGAAATTTGCGTTTTCGCAACCCCTTTTTCAACCATCGAGGATGTTGCACCCCGCATTTTGTGGTTTCATGCAACACCATCGTTTGTCTGCAATTCTGTTGACTGACCTATGTACTACGTTTCAAAACAGCTCGAAATCTCGGCATCCCACAGCCTCTCGCTCCCCTATGAGAGCAAATGCACCCGGCGCCACGGCCACAACTGGATAATCACCGTCTACTGCCGTGCCCGTCAGCTCAATGCCGAGGGAATGGTGTGCGATTTCACCCGCATCAAGGAGCTTATTCAGGGGCGGCTCGACCATGCCGACCTCAATGAGGTGTTCCCCTTCAACCCCACTGCCGAGAACATTGCCCGCTGGGTGGCCGATTCCGTGCCGCAATGCTATAAGTGCGTGGTTCAGGAAAGTTGCGGCAATATGGCCGCATATGTTGCCGACGATGTCACCGATTGTGTGTTATGACCATGAGGGGAGACAACTGCGGCGGTAGCGGCTCGGATGGGCTTCTGCGTGTCAACGAGATATTTTATTCCCTGCAGGGCGAGGGGCATTTCACCGGAACGCCGGCAGTGTTCGTGCGCCTGTCGGGGTGCAACCTCCGGTGTCCGTTCTGCGACACCGACCATCATGCGTCCGTAGGGATGACGTATGCCCAGGTGGTGGAGCATGTGGCGGCATTCCCGTCGCGCCACGTGGTTGTCACCGGGGGTGAACCCTCCATGCAGCTCACCGGCGCATTTATTGACGCACTGCATGCCGCAGGGTGCTTCGTGCAGGTGGAAACAAACGGCACGCTTCCGCTCCCACCGTCGGTCGACTGGGTTACATGTTCTCCCAAGGATGCCACGGTGGTTCTCGACCGCATCGATGAGCTGAAGGTGGTTTACAGCGGGCAGCCGATGGACGGCTACGCGCCGCTGATGGCCATTGCCGCCGAATGGCGTCTGCAGCCATGCGACGTGCCCGGCGATGCCGCCGCTTCCGAACGCAACCTGCGCGCCGCCATCGCCTACACCCTCGCCCATCCCCGCTGGCGCCTCTCCCTCCAGACCCACAAGCTCATCTCCATCCGGTAACTTGCTCCATGTACGCCGCACATCCGGCGTTACAAAATGTGGTGTATAATGTAAATTTATGGGAAAAATATGGGGCGCGATAGGGGGCGAACGCAGTTTTTTCATTAATTTTGCCGCGTAATTTGTTAACATGACCTCATTTCAGGATATACAGCAGGCGCTTGCCCCCGATCTCAAGCTGCTCAATGAACGCATTGAGTCGGCTTTGTCGTCGCCGAATGAGCTGATGAACAGGGTGGTGCGCTCTTTCCTTGAAAAACGTGGCAAACAGATCCGCCCGATAATGGTGCTTCTCACCGCGAAGCTGCTCGGGACGGTCAACGACGATGTGCTGGCCGGAGCCGTGGCTGTGGAGCTGCTCCACAATGCCTCGCTCATCCACGACGATGTGGTGGACGACACGCTCACGCGGCGCGGAAATCCCACCATCAACGGCGCATGGGACAATCACCTGGCCGTGCTGATGGGCGACTTTTTCCTGTCGAATGCCCTGTTGCAGGGGGTGTCGGTGGGTAAAATCGAGGTGGTGCGCTCCATTTCCAATCTGGGGCGTCTCCTCTCTATCGGCGAGCTTGACGAGATCTACACCGCCCACAACAGTCATCTCGACGAGGATACATATTTCGAGATAATCTACCGCAAGACGGCATCGCTGTTCGTGTCGTGTGTGGAGGTGGGTGCCTACGGAGTGGGCGTCACCGACCACCGGCTTGAGGCGTTGCGCGAATTTGCTCGTCTGCTTGGCCTTTGCTTCCAGATAAAGGACGATGTGTTCGATTATTTCTCAGACGAAAAGATAGGCAAGCCCACGGGCAACGACCTTCGCGAGGGGAAGGTGACGCTGCCGCTGCTCTATGCACTGCACCACAGTGAGTCGGTCCAGGCTCCGCAAATGATGGAACTCGCGCAGAAAAGCCAGCTCTCGCCTCAGGAGGTCGACAGCCTCATAGCGTTCGCCATAGCCGAGGGCGGCATAGACCATGCCTACGACACAATGCGCCGGCTGCGCAGTCAGGCCGCGGAGACGCTGGCCATTTTCCCGCCGTCGCAGTGGCGCGACGCCATGCTCACACTGTTCGATTTCATCATAAACCGCGAACACTGAGGCTCCACGCCGGGGAAATGACAATCAAATTTTAACACTTACTTCACGCAACATTTGCAAATGTTCGCGGAAAAATATATTTTTGTGCTGAAAACTAATCGCCGCCTTATGCAGTCAGGTTTGCATAAGCCGTGCAGAGGGATTTGAAACAATTTAAACTAACCATACACAACCAAAACCAAACATAATCTGTTGTTTTAAAGAATATATTCGCAATCCTGTGCCGCGAGGCATACCAAACATTTGTGAATGCTCTGAAACTACGCAACTCAAAACATTCTAACTAACATGGAAGCTAACGAAGCTAAAAAGACCAAACGCCCCCGCATTGGTCAGGCGGGAGTGCCGGAATCGCAGGCAAATCCCCAGGAGGGACATTATGAGAACCGCTACACCACCTCCAACGAGCCGTCGGCCGAAGGCGGCAATGCCGAAGGCGCGGCATCGCAGCAGGGCGGCTATCAGCCCCGTCAGCAGGGAGGCTACCACCGTCAGGGAGGCTACCAGCAGCGCCCCTACAACCCCAACTATCAGCGTCAGGGTGGCTATCAGCAGCGCCAGCAGGGCGGCTATCAGCGTCAGGGCGGCTATCAGCAGCGCCCCTACCAGCAGCGCCCCTATCAGCAGCGTCCGGTGAATCAGGATGCAACCGACAGCGCCGCAGCAACCGAGACCACACAGACCGAAGGCACAACACCCCAGCAGCCGCAGGGCGGCTATCAGCAGCGCCAGGGCTACCAGCGTCAGGGCGGCTACCAGCAGCGCCCCTACAACCCCAACTATCAGCGTCAGGGCGGCTACAACAATCAGGGCGGCTACAACCAGAACCGTCAGCAGGGTGGTTACAACCAGAATCGCCAGCAGGGCGGCTATCAGCGTCAGGGCGGCTATCAGCGTCAGGGCGGCTACAATCAGAACCGTCAGCAGGGCGGTTACAATCAGAACCGCCAGCAGGGCGGCTATCAGCGTCAGGGCGGCTACAATAACCAGGGCGGCTACAACCAGAACCGCCAGCAGGGTGGCTACAACAATCAGGGCGGTTACAACAACCAGAACCGCCGTCCCAACGGACCGGGCAACCGCTTCCAGAAGGGTCCCGTGCGTCAGGGCAAGAGCTTCACACCGCGTCCCAAACGCATTGAATACGAGCTTCCGCTTCCCGATCCGGACGAAAAGATCCGTCTGAACAAGTTCATGGCCAACGCCGGCATCTGCTCGCGCCGCGAGGCCGATGAATTCATCCAGCAGGGACTGGTGAAGGTGAACGGACAGGTGGTCACCGAACTCGGTACAAAAATCGCACACGACGACACCGTGGAATACGATGACAAGGTGGTGGCACTGGAGAGCAAATGCTACATCCTGCTCAACAAGCCTAAAGACTGCGTGACCACAAGCGACGACCCCAACGGCCGCACCACCGTGCTCGACCTCGTTAAGGGCGCCTGCAA
>DBFWRP010000342.1:0-8120 GCA_048222005.1 Muribaculaceae bacterium
TGTCGCATTGTCGGCTCTGATGGTCGGATGCTCCTCGGACGATCTGACCAACGAGCCGGGCGCAGTTGAAACTCCCGCAGGTGTGAGTGAAACCGGCTATCTGAACGTATGCATCAACCTTCCTTCCGTCAATGCCCGCGACGCCCGCAGCAATGCCAACGACCAGTTCGCCGACGGATCTGCAGACGAGTATGCTGTGAAATGCGCGCATCTTGTGATTTTCAACACCGATGACGAAACCGATCCCAATGCTAAAATAGATGGTGTGTTCCAGTTCGAGAACCTCAAACCATGGAATACTGATGGCACCTCTACCGACAATGTCACCACCAAAGCCGAATCTGTGGTCAAAGTCCAGGTACCAGTTCCTGCGGATGGAAAAAAGTTAGGTGCTCTTGTTGTGCTTAACGATGACAACTTCAAATCCCATTTCGGCGTTGGTATGTTGCTCACAGACTTTTTTAAAGAAGCACGTCTCTGCAATTTAGCCAACATGAAGAATCCCAACGGATTCTTGATGATGAATGCTCCACTGTATATAAACGGCACCGCCAAGACCCTTGTGTCCGTAGCCAAAAGCGACCTCTGCAAAAGTGAAAACGAAGCCCGTGATAAAACTGCGCTGGAAGTGTATGTTGAACGTGGTGTGGCCAAAGTGACCATGACATCCACCGCTGATATTGCCACAAACAGCAAAGTCACCATAGAAGGTAATAAATACGTAGCTACCATACAGAACTGGGCTCTTGACATCACAAACAAGAAAACATACCTCATTCGTAATGTGAAGAATTTCAATAAGTGGGAAGATTTCCCATCCCCATACAACGCCCGTTTTTTTAGCGAGACAAGCAAAAGAATTTACTGGTGCGAGGATCCAAATTACGATTTCACACCCGAAACTGCAGCAGACAAAGCCACGTGGGTTACCACTCAGTTTGACAAACTCGCAGACACCGATGCTATCACAAATACACTTAATCAGTCTGTATACGTTCTTGAAAACACATTCAATGTGCAGAATCAATACAGATATCAGACCACTCGTGCCATAATCAAAGCCTCGTTCGCCCCTGAAGGTAAAGACCCAGCCGACTTTTATACAATCGGCACCGCCAGCACAATTTATGACAAAGCCGGCATGCAGGAGTTCATCAAGGGTAAAGCCATCAGCCTTTTTGCCGATAAAAATGATAAAACCAAATACAAATTTGCTCCATTAACCTCTGTCTCGGAGACAGGTGGCACACATACGATTGAAGTAGGCGATATATCCTATAACAACGTCGATTTAACGGCCGAAGAAGTCGGGAAGCTCAATGATGTAATCGGCGAAATCAACACATTCAAAGATGGCATCTGCTACTATGTAGCCCGAATAAAGCATTTCGGCGACGATCTCACACCATTAGCCGAGAACGATATTATTTACGGCGACGAGCCCACGGCATCTTATAAATTCCTCGGCCGCTACGGCATTGTCCGCAACAACTGGTATGAACTTCAGGTTTCAGCAATCAAGACGCTGGGACATCCCTCTATTCCTGACGCGCCCAACACACCAGATGATGAGAAGGACTTTTACATCTCGTTCAAGGTAAACATCCACTCTTGGGCTAAGCGCGTGCAGAACGTGATACTCTAAAAACGTGGTATTCTAAAAAAGGGATTATATCATAACATCAACGACGGGGCGCCCGCATAGGGCTATGCCTACCGGACGCCCCGTTCTTTAACTAAAGGACCAAGAATCCAGAATCAACCAATCAGCAATGACAGCCAAACTATCCATACTTTCGGGGTTGCTCTGCCTGGCGGCGGCCGGACTGAGCGGATGCTCCCTGATGCACGACGATCTTGAACCCTGTCCGTCGGGGGTAGACCTGAAGTTTGTCTACGACTATAATATCCAGCGCGCCGATATGTTTCCCGACCATGTGGGCAGTGTGACTGTCTATGTGTTCGACCAGAATGGCCGCTACATCACCCAGCAGGAGGATTTCAACACCGCCGCCGAACGTCCCCTGGCCTCACACGACTACCGGATGCACCTCGACCTGGCACCCGGCACCTACCAGTTCATCGCACTGGCACATCAGAAGAGTGTGGACGAATGCCTCGCCTCGAAAGGAGCGAAGTACCGCCGCACCGACATGATTCCCTCTCAACACTCCCTCTCCGACCTCAAAGTAACTCTCGACCGCATCAACGCCGAAGTGATAAACGAAGGCGTTCACCTCGACACCCTGTGGCACGGAATGAGCGCCACCCCGCTTGTGGTGCGCGACATGGAGGCAGCACAGCAGACCATCAGCCTCATGCGCAACACCAAGAATCTGACCATCAGCCTCCATGAGCTCGACAACCGTGCAGGCATCATCCCCTCTGACTACGAATACAAGATCACGGCGGCCAACGGCGTAATGAATCACGACAATTCGCCCGCAGCCGACGAGACACTCACATACACCCCTTACGCACTCTGGACAACGGAATTCCCGTCGGCCGAGGAGCAGGCCGCCAACAATCTGCCGGTACAGGAGCGCACCGCGCATGCCGCAATAAGCTTCAACCGCATAATGCACGGAACAGCCCGAAGCTCCGGCTCCGGCGCAATACTCACCATCTACAACAAGCGCTCGCAGAAAACCGTGGCCACCATCGACCTGGCCGACTGCCTGGCACAGGGCCGCGGCGCCTTCGAGTATCTGCACTATTCGCCGCAGGAATTTCTCGACCGCGAGTACGACTACAAGCTCGACTTCTTCCTGAAAGGCGACACCTGGCAATACATTGACCTTTCAATCTCCATCCTCTCCTGGAGCAAACGCATACAGCGGGTATCGTTCGAATAAATACAAGTAGTACCACTTAATTCAAACAACCCCGAAAGCTGTCATCCTCACCCACCAATCACCATGATTTCAATGATTCGACGATTCAGAATGTCTGCAGCACTGGCCATCCTGGCCGGATGGCTGCTTACTGCCTGCTCCGACAACTACGTCGACTCGCTGCCCGTGCCCCATCCCGGCACGATAACGCTCTGCCTGGGAGCTCCGGCACCGGGATCGCGTGCCGATGGCGACCCGTCGCCCGACGACCTCGCCCCCGCCACCTACGACGAGCGTACCATAACGGACCTCCGCTACTTCGTGTTTCCGGCCGATCCTGATGCACCAGGAGCAGTAACACTGAAAGGGACGCTCCTGCCCCCCTCGGCCGACGAGATGGCCGATGAACGCTATAAGGAGTATGTGGTGCGCGATGTGGAGCCCGGTTCCTACCGTGTGTATGTGGTGGCCAATATGCCGCAATGTGCCACAGTGGGCAGCGAGGAGGAACTGAAAGCGTTGCGCCTCACCTACTCCCCCACCGAGCTGCCCCGGCCGGGGCGTCTCCCTATGATCTACGAGCCTGTGGCCGAAACCGTGGTGAATCCCGGCGGCACGGTGGTTACGGCCAACCTGCAGTTCACCTGCGTGAAAGTGCGCTACAACCTGATTTTCGATAAAGAGAAGAACGCCGCCACAGCCGAAGCATTCGGCAACCGCGGACTGCTTATCAAGGCCATAAACGGCCAGAAGCTTTCAGAGGAAACCCCATTGGTGCTCGGTGCGCCAATGAGCGGCATCACAAGCAACGACAACACATTCAACGCGCCGCTCACGCCGGGGCGTTACTTCGCCTCGTGGACCCGAAACGACAAAGCCGGCGGCGACGAGGATGTGATAACCGTGGGCGAAGGCGCTCCCGACTCGTATGCCTCAAAATGGGTGTACCAGGGCACACTCTATCTGCCCGAACGCTACACCGGCAACAAGGAGAAGCAAAGCCTCCTGACGGTTGAGGCGGTGGTGGTGAACGGCTCACACAGCCCGAAGGCCGACGGCACCGTCGACCTGAGCAGCATCCCTACCGGCCCGGTGAACACCTACACCATCCCGCTGGGACATGCCAACGGACAGGACCAGCCGCGCCAGTTTCCGCGCGGCACATATTATGAGATCATCGGCCAGATTGAGACCACGGAATTCACCGAGCTGCAGGCCGACGTGAAAGTGAGCGACTGGGTGCCAGTGCCGATGGCTCACACCGGCCACACCACTCTGACCGTCGACAAAACCGTGGCCATAGTGACCTCTATTGAAACAGACTCCATACATTACACATCGAATGCGCCCGAGGTCGTAATGGGCTGCGACGCCACCATCGACGGCCAACCCGTGATAGTCCAGTACGAACAGGACTCCCGGCGCCGCGTCATCAAATTCCGCATAAATCCGGCCATCCCGATAGGAAAATTCGTGGAAGGCTCGGATCTTCCGCCCAAGGGGCTCACCAAAATCTGGATTCAGGCCAACCATGTGCGCAAATATCTTGACGTGACCTACAATGTGGAGCCGCTGTTCGAGGTGGAACCTGAGGAGGTGACCATCAGCTGGCTTGAGGGCCAAAATAACGATCCGACATATACCAAGACATTCCGCTTCCAGACCAATCTGGGCGGCATCAAGGCAATGTTTCAGGGGCAAGACAAAACCTTCCCCATGAAGCTCGAGATCGGCTCGGCTCAGATAGAGCTTGATTGCACCGACACGGAAGCAGCCGTAGGCACGTTCACCGCCACGGCGCTGTGCAATCCCGGTACAACCACCACATTCAATGTAACCCTTTCGCCACGCGACGGCAGCCATCCAGAACTGGCCAAGACGGTGACAATCACCGTGAAACCACCACTGGGCGACTACCGCATCTACTTCCGCGCCATCAATGACAATCAGGGCGCAAACAACTCGACAGAGGCTGAATTTAATGCAGTATCATCCGAAGGTGGATCGGCAAATTGGAATGACAGCTGGGGTGCACACAAACTATACTGTTACACTCAGATGGGCGAAACCGTGGGCGGCAATATCCCACAATATTATGTATGGGTATTTACAGATTACAATAACAACGGAGATAGATGGCCCGGGGATGACATGACCCGTGACAACACCAATGCCGGATGGTATTATCTGAATATAGCTCACAACAAAACGGCATCAAACTCACAGGATAATTCTACCAAAACCATCCGGCCGGGAGAAACCCTGATGATCTTCAACTCAGGAGCAGATGGTCAACACCGCCACCGCTGCTCGCATCACCTTGATCCGGGTATTCAGCTGTTCGACTACGAGGACCGCGAGGGTTGGGTGCTTTACGACCCGCTTTGCGCACCCTACTACCGTGTATATGATGAGCGTCCTGAGATTGTCAACGCCACCTACGACGTCTACACCCAGAAAAGACTGACCCGATGGGAGATAAACTATGGAGTGTCGAAGTACGAAAACGGGACTATATCCACCTACAAAATCAAATGCTCTAATACAGATGGCACACAGGTAACGGTGGATGACGTGAAAATGTACCACTACACGTCGGAGTTCAAGGCTCCGGCAGGCGATCTGGCCAAAAGCATAGTTTATTACTTCGAGGACGGCACTTCCACCACCATTTTCGGTGGGGAAAACTTCGCCACATCCGATGATACAGCCCAAGGCTACTGCTACTGGATAGACAACAAATGGACTTGGAGCCGCACGCCAATGTATGTGGAACAACCACCCATGCGGCGAGTTTACCTGTATAACGATTTAAACTGGGAGCAACCGTATCTGTATTGTTGGGTTAAGAGCAATGACTCAGTTAAGAACGCCGACTGGCCCGGACAAAAAATGACGCAAGTTTCTTCGGGCAGCGAATGGTGGTATCTTGACATTGACCCGATATTTGACACGATGATTTTCAATATGGGTGGAAACCAGTCTCAATCAAAAAACCTCCCGATTGATAGCACCGCAGGGACAATCTATCTTAAGTGTATGGGAGAGGCCGTCGGCGACAATATACCCAAACCATAAGCGGCAGAATACGCCGTAACCAGTTTCAGCATGGATAAATTCAGAACGATGAAACCAAGCATAATCAACATATTGCTCTGCTGTCTGCTCCTCGCAGGGTGCAGCGACGACACTTCGCAGTGGCTCGAACCTGAGCTGCGCGACACCGACAGCGTGAAACTGACGCTGCGGTTGCCGGGGTTCAAAACCGGTTCACGCGCCACGGTGGACGACAAGGCCATAACGGGGCTGACGGTAGTTTTTCTCGACAATGGAGGAAACTATCTGTCGGAATCCGAGGTCGACCCGTCGCAGATCACGGGCAGCGGCGCAACCTATGAGGTGACTCTCCAGATTCCCTCTAAGGCCATGAAGGTGCAGATTGTGGCAAACTACGGAGCGGCGCTCAATGCCGACGCCACCACCGTCGGGATGACCGGCGATCCTGGCGCCCGCACCGACATAGTGTTCTTCGGCTCGGCCACTCTTGCCGAACTGCAGACCGACAACCCGTCGGTGACGCTTACGCGCTCGGTGGCACGCACCGAACTGACCTCAACCGCCCCGGGGTTCACCGTCGAGCAGGTGAAATTTTACGGCACACCCTCAAGCGGACTGGTTGGCTCGGCCGACCTGACCGCCCCTGCCCTACCGGCAGGCATCTCCTATTCCGCCGACGGCGTGGAGATGGCAGCCGACGGCACCCCCCACTACCACTACGAAGCTGCGGCCGGCAAATGTTTCCTCATTATTAAAGGCACATACCAAGGCACAGAAGGATGGTACAAGGTTGGATATGTTCCCTCGGACACCGACGGCAATGCCACTGGAGATGAGATTGCCCTGCTGCGCAACCATCGCTACATCTTCACCATTACGGACGTGAACGACTGCGGCTGGCCCACGGAGGAGGAAGCCGTGGCTTCTCGCCCCGACAACCGCCTCACCACCGAGCTGCGCGACGACAACGCAACGATATACAACATCATAGCCTGCCGCGACTATCTGCTCGGAGTGAGCCAGGACGCAAAGGTGGCCTGCGACGCACGCACCGTGGAAGTGAAGCTCGTAAGCTCCTACCCGGCCAAAGCGGGCGAACCGCAATACACCGTCGGCCTTCCGGCCGAAGCCAACGACTGGCTCACGGGCTACACGCAGACAGCCTCGACCTCCGTGGAGGGGAGCGACACCCAAAGCCAGTGCACCGAATACACCCTCACATTCGCCATCGAGGCCAACGACCGCTCGGAGAACCCGCGCGAGGCGGTGGTGACCATCCGTTCGGGCGACCTCATGCGCACGGTGCGCATCACTCAGGAGGGCACCGACTTCAAGCGCGACCCCACGCGCCGCGTGATGATCCACAATCTTGAAAATCCCGGCGATAGCTACGACTATTTCGACTTCGTGGACAACGAGCTGCAGGGAGCCAAGGAAGAGGAGATGCGCGTGGCCCGCAACAACGGGCTGCATTTCCGGGTGTACAACAATCAGTATTACTACACCATCCCCTTCAAGGAGGGCGACTCAGGCGAAATACTAACGGGCAGCACCCAAATAAGCCTCACCCATGAGGGAGCCGACTGGGTGGTGCGGTGCACCGACGACACCGACTACGCCATGTGGACCGGCCAGATCCGCATCACCAACCGCGGGGCGACCCGCAACGACGTGGTGACGGTGACCTACGACGTGTTCCACCGCGGACTGTTCCACCGCCTCACCGGCGCCTACCAGATTCCGGGTCCCGACGAGAGCGCCGGGCGCACAGGATGGTTCTACTACGAGCAGGTGAAAGTGGTCCGCAGCGACGGTCAGGAGTATTTTGTGCTCGACCGCAACATGGCCGCCACCGGCAACCGCTTCTACTCGCCCGACGGCGTGCAGTCGCGCGGCAACATCGGCTCGCGCGGCGGATACTTCAAGATAGCCGACCGCAAAACGGACAACCAGCTCATCGAAGCCCTCCCCCCCGAAGGATACATCGTGCCGGAGGCATATCACCTGCAGCAGCTCGGCATAACCCCGAGCGGCGACTCCGAAGGCACAGCGGCCCTGACAGTTACGGAGGGCGCCCTGAATGAAATTTACTTCCCCATGTCGGGCTACATGGAGGGAAGCATCCACAAGGACAACAACCACACCTGCCTGTGGTCGCGCACCATGCTGAGCGGCAACCAGGGCTTCGCCGAGGACAGCCCCGAGTACGGCTACTGGTTCATGTATCTC
>DBFWRP010000343.1:0-1325 GCA_048222005.1 Muribaculaceae bacterium
AGCGAAGTGTCGCCAAAGACCGCCTCCCACTGTATTCCGCTTGTGTTTCCCTCGAACACCGTGCCCGCCATCGAGCTGCCGGTTTCGTAGGTTATCACGTCTTCAAGGATAAATTCCCCGTTGTTTGCGGAAATCAAATCCCTCATAGTGTATGCGTCGAATACAAATTCAAAACCCATGTCGTGCTTGCTGCCGGTCATGTCGAACTTGCCGTTGAAGACTATCTTGTCGTAGGCGAGTTCGCCTTCTATGTCTATGGCGATTTTGCCGGCGTACCATTCGCCTTCGTCGAACGTGACGGTGCCTATATTCCCGCTGTCGATTGCCGTCGCGCTGAACATCGCCTCGGTTCCGGAGAGCGAGAGCCGCGCGCCCTTCATGTCGGAGTGCATCCCCAGGTCGAGGCGTCCGGTGTCGATAATCACGTTGCCCAGATTTGCGTCGGTGGCGTCGTACGCTCCGGAGCGGATCCTCAAAATCTGGTATCCGCTTTGGGCGTTGGAAGCCTTCATCGTGATATTGAGCGACGATTCGGTATCGGCATAACCGTATGTCACGGAGGCGTCCTGGCGGGTGGAATTCGTGAATATCAGAGTGCTCATTCCCGCGCCGCCCGCTGTTCTCAGCCAACCGGTGGAACCGCTTGCTGTGGTCAGCCCGCCGACGGAAGCGGTGGAAGCGTATCCCTCGCCGGGGGTGCCAATCGTCCACTGGAGAACCGACATGTCGACAATGCCGTCCACTGTGAACTGGGTTATGTTCGTATTGAACCTCACTCTGGCGTCCGCCTGGCGAGAAATTATATTCATGTCGCCCGCGACGCGGAAAGTGTTTGACGTGTGGGCCGCCGAGGCATCGGTTATTATGTTGACGACGAGATACCTGCCGCTGCCGTTTCTGCTGTAATCAATATTGAAATCCCCGCCAATGTTGAATGTGTTGTCGCCGTACATTCTGATTGTTTCTTCGAGGGGACCGGAGCCTACGTGCGCCAGGGTGACGTTCAAATTAAAGTCTTCCGCGAGATTTGCCACGCCGCCGGCCCCGAACGAAACCATATACCCGTTGTTCATTCCGGCCTTTGAAAAGTTGTAGGTTAGCGAGTTGAGGTTGAGTCCGATTGCGCTAGTTACGGTGCCGCAGACTAAGCTTTCGGCATTCACTATGCCGTTGTAGTCTGAGCCGAGGGTTCCCGTAAACTGTTCGGTTCTTTCCGCATTGGTGAACCAGTTGGAGCTCTGTCCCAAATAGCGGGCGGGATCGGAAGTGCTTGTGCTCTCGTTAAAATACAAATCCTGCGCGGCATGGGAAAGGGCGCAGGAGGC
>DBFWRP010000344.1:0-2241 GCA_048222005.1 Muribaculaceae bacterium
CGGCGTTTCGGCCGAGACCAATTATACCATAATGCGTGCGGTGCATCCCGATGACTTCAAGGGGTACGACACGGAAAAACTCCGTTCGCACTTCATGATGCCCACGGTGATGGAGCAGGACGTGATCAATCTTACCTACTCCATGTACGACCGTCTGATTTTCGGCGGTGTCGTGCCTGTGACCAAAGTTGTGGAACTGGAGACAATCGACCCTCTGAAGGCCGATTACTTTCTGGAGCGCCGCGAACTCGGCGTGATCAACGTGGGCGGCCCCGGTGTTGTCAATGTTGACGGCAAGGAGTACGAGCTGAATTTCAAGGATGCGCTCTATGTTGGGCGCGGCAATAAGAAGGTGACATTCGCCAGCCGCGATGCCGCAAATCCCGCGAAATTCTACATCAATTCCACAACGGCACACAAGGCTTATAAAACGCAGCTCATCACCATCGATGGCCGCAAAGGCTCGATCAAGGCCAATTCGTTCGCAGCCGGAAGCATGGAGGAGAGCAACGCCCGTGTAATCAATCAGCTCATTGTCAACAATGTGCTTGAGGAGGGTCCCTGCCAGTTGCAGATGGGTCTGACCGAACTGCAGCCCGGTTCGGTGTGGAACACAATGCCCGCTCATACCCACGACCGCCGTGTGGAGGCATACTTCTATTTCAATGTGCCCGAAGGTAATGCCATCTGCCATCTGATGGGCGAGCCTCAGGAGAACCGTCTCATCTGGCTGCATAACGAGCAGGCTGTGATGTCGCCCGAATGGTCGATCCACGCCGCTGCAGGTACGTCCAACTACATGTTCATCTGGGGCATGGGTGGCGAGAACCTCAACTACGGCGATATGGACAAGGTTACCTATACCGAAATGCGCTGATTTCATTTGAGGGCTCAATCAGAATGTTGAGGACGTTGGGTTAACGGCTCAGCTGAGCCGTTAACGTGACAGCCCTTCTACCGATAAAAAACGGACGCACAGCCAGGGAAATTCCGGCTGTGCGTCTGCTTTTGTTTTTTTCCGGTTGCAGGGGTGTCAGTCCTCGAGATAGTAGACGATGGTGGTGACCACGCGCACTTTCTTGACAAACGGGGTTGACGAGGAGGTGTCGTCGATGGAGAATGAACCCTGAGTGGCGGTTTTCATTTTCCCTACTTTCGAGCCTGAATCCTGTGCGAACTGTGCGGCTGCCTCACGGGCATTTTTTGTGGCCTGTGCAATCATTTCGGGCTTGATGGTGTTGAGGGCGGTGTACTCGTAGTTGATGTATGAGTTGGAGTAGGGGATGCCCTCTTTGAGAAGTTCACTCTGGCGGTTGAGCAACTGGCGCACCTGGGCCACCTTGTCGGTGCTGACGGTTATGGTGCAGGTGAGCGAGTAGTTGTAGCGGAAATTGCCCGACGAATACTGGTTGGTGGTGGCGTTGTAGGTGTCGGGTGGATTCACCGAAATCTCGTCTTTGGCAATGCCGTTGTCGGTGAGGAATTTTATGATTTTTCCGTTGTTCTGTGTCACCTGGTCGTAGAGACTCATGAGATCATCGCCGGCAACGCTGTACTGTATTGGCCATGTGACGTGGTTGGCCTGTACTTCGCGTTCGGCCAGACCCTTGACTGTTACCTGACGGTCGCGGAAAGCCATGTTGTCTATACCGGCCTTGATGAAGAGTCCCATGAAAAAGATTCCGGCGGCTATGAGCAGGGCCGAAATGACGGACATGTAGTTGGTTTTCATCGTAAATGAGAGTGTTAAGTTGTTTCGTCTTATGCAATATAGACAAGCGGAATGTGCGGAAGGTTTAAAAGTATGACGATAATTTGATTTTCAGGGCAGGAGAGTTGGTGGCACCAGCCTTAATTTTGAGGCGTTTTTAATTCAAATATTGCTATGAAAAAGAATGCCGTGAATGAAATGAGGCTCGTGAATGTTGAGTTTGAGGCGATTGTGAATGTCCAGCCGTGCGAACGGCGGATAACCGAGGTGATAGTACATTGTTCGGCCACGCCTGCCGGGCGTGATGTGACTGCGGCCGACATACGCCGCTGGCATAAGGAGGAACGTGGGTTTGCCGATATCGGCTATCATTTTGTGGTGCGGCTTGACGGGCGGGTGGAATGTGGCCGGCGTTTGTCGGTGGCCGGAGCCCATTGCCGCGGGCACAACAGCCGGTCGGTGGGAGTGTGCTATGTGGGAGGCATCGGCAGCGACGGCCGCCCGGCCGATACACGCACCCCGGCCCAGCG
>DBFWRP010000345.1:0-1356 GCA_048222005.1 Muribaculaceae bacterium
GCCACGGACTCCTCGGCACCGCCGATAGCGGCGACTCGTTCGTCTGCTTTGGACACCTGAGAGCCTGGCAGAAGGGAGGTCAGTCCCTTGTCGCCGTTGCCGGTATACAGCGTCCCTTTCTCCGGTTTTCCGTTCCCCATGTATCGCACCTCGTTCCCACGCGGCACAAGCCGCGCGTCACTTGCGGATGCCGCCTGTCACAGACACGTGACCGGTAGGCACCCCAACACAGAATATATTATACAACAAATCCATCCCTGCGTCAAGAGGGATTTCCGAAATTTCACCGGATGGCGGCGGCAAAAGTCACCCAAAGAAGCCCCCGCGCCAGCGGGGGCTTCTTTGGGATGTTGCCTTATGTCGAGTTTCTCTTACGGGTCACGAGCACGACAGCCATGGCACCGGCACCGAGCGCAATGATTCCAAGGATTATCCAGGCCCACACACATGCGGTGCCTGTCGAAGGAGATGCAATCTGCGCTCCGACATGGAAGCTGATCGTTGCATCGCCGCTTCCGGATCGGATGGTGATGGTGTGCTCACCCTCGGAAAGTGTCTCGAGGTAACCTGCTTTCAGCTCGATGATGATACTGCCCTCGCGCTTATCGTAGTTGTCGGAGGAGATCACATTGCCGTCGACGAGGACCTCTACGAAGTCGGCATATGCCGCATTGGACCGGAATGTCAGTCCGTTTTCGCTGCCCTTGTTCCACCTGCTGTTTTCCCCTTCCGTGATAGTGGGAGCGAGCTTATCGATGGTAACAGCAGGCTTCTGATAGCCGCAGACCGTGCATTCCTCATGCTTGGCGCCCTCCTCGGTCACAGTTGCCTCCCTGTCGGTTTTCCACTCGAAGGTGTGAGCCGTTCCGTCGCGCCTGTCTTTACAAACAGCGCACTCGTGCCAATGCTGCTCGCTGTCCTTTGTCCATTCGGTCTTGTATGTATGAGCAGTAAGCTCTCCATACGCCTGACCGCATACTGTACAGACCGCTTTTTCTTTGCAGGTCGCCGTGCCGCCCGTGTGATCGGTCAGTTGCTTCCCGCAAACATCACACTTGTGATCCTTGTTGTCGTCCGCACACTCGCTCAGCGTCTTGCCGCACAGGTCACACTTGTGATCCTTGTTTTCGTCCGCGCACTCACTGAGAGTTTTACCGCAGAGGTCACACTTGTGATCCTTGTTTTCGTCCGCGCACTCACTCAGAGTCTTGCCGCACAAGTCACACTTGTGATCCTTGTTTTCGTCCGCACACTCGCTCAGCGTCTTGCCGCAGAGGTCACACTTGTGATCCTTGTTTTCGTCCGCGCATTCACTGAGCGTTTTACCGCAGAGGTCACACTTGTGATCCTTGTTTT
>DBFWRP010000346.1:0-1200 GCA_048222005.1 Muribaculaceae bacterium
GTGTTAAGGAAATAGGCGATTATGCATTCGAGAATGCGCCGCTCACAAGTGTCAGCTTCGGCAAAAATGTCGAAAAGTTCGGCAGCCTCGTGTTCTGGGGCTGCAATAAGCTCACAAACATAGTGATTCCCGATAAAGTTACGGAAATTCCTTATGGAACCTTCTTTAACTGCACAGCTCTGTCTACAGTTACAATCGGAAGAAATGTAACAGCAATTGACGATACCGCATTTAAAAATTGTACGGCTGCTATCCGAGGCTATTCCGACAGCCCAGCGTTTGCATATGCCAAGGCTAATAACATCAGCTTCAGCTGCATTGAGCATATCTTTACGGCAGGTGATAAAGTGGAAGCCACCTGCACCGAGGACGGCTACACTACATACACCTGCGCCTGCGGCGAAAGTTACAAAGGCGACTACGTCGACGCGCTCGGCCATAAGACCGAAGTAAAGAATGCAAAGGACGCAACATGCACCGACGCCGGCTACACCGGTGACAAGGTCTGCAAGGTATGTAAAGAAACAATTGAAAAGGGCAGCGTAATCAATGCTCTCGGCCATAAATATGACAAGGGCGTGTGCACCGTCTGCGGGGAGAAAGACCCCAACTACAAACCGCCTACGCCTCCTATACATACTCACACTATAGTCATTGATCAGGCGGTCGCTGCAACCTGCACCAAGACCGGCCTCACCGAAGGCAAGCATTGCTCTGTCTGCAAAGCAATTATTGTTGCACAGCAGGAGATAAAAGCCCTCGGCCACACTCCTGAGGAAGTTGCAGCAGTTGCAGCAACCTGCACCACCGACGGCATGACCGCCGGCACCAAGTGCTCTGTCTGCGGCACTGTTCTCTCCGGCTGCGAGGTCGTCAAGGCTCTCGGCCACGACTTCAAGGACGGCAAGTGCACCCGCTGCGGCGAGAAGGATCCTAACTATGTTCCTCCCGTTGTCAACCCCTTCAAGGACGTTGAGAAGACCAGCCCCTACTACGATGCTATCATCTGGGCAGCAGATAAGGGCGTAACCACCGGCAAGACCGCCGATACCTTCGGCATAAACGATGGCTGCACTCGTGCACAGATCGTCACCTTCCTGTACCGCGCAGCAGGTTCTCCCGCGGTCAAGGCTGACACCGTCAACCCGTTCACCGACGTAAGCAAGGACAGCGTATACTACAACGCGATCCTGTGGGCAG
>DBFWRP010000347.1:0-2161 GCA_048222005.1 Muribaculaceae bacterium
GGGCGTTCTCGATAGCGAGGGGCGAGCCGACTTGCGCAAGCATCATTTCTTGGGAATGTAGCTTTACCTTTGAGGCGGCTTTGCCACGGCGGTAGGCTTTCGACACGTCGCTGCTTCGGTCGGCGATGTCGTTGCGCAGTACGTCTGCCGGAATGTCGAGTATCACGGCCATATCGGAAATTTTAAGATAGATTGAAGCGAATTTTTCAATCTGCTGTAATTCTTCGGTCGAATAGTTCATTTAGCGGTACGGAGTGGTTTGTGATTAAATCGTTGACTTGTGCGAAAAGCCCGGCGAAAATGTCGGGTTCTGTGGAGATAAACGCGCTCTCGGCGCGGTTGCCGCGAGTGAGGTTTTGGGAGGTAACGACCGAAACCGTGTCGCCACGCTCCGACTTCACCAACAAAATCTTGCTGTGGTTGTCGGCAAGATATGTCCGCTCTATGACTTGGGTAATGAAAGCCCAAAGTTTGAGCGTCTTGTTGGTGGCCTTGTGGTCGAGAACAAGGTTAATGCGGCTGACCTTATTAGCCTTGCAGATGAAGAACAGGCGGCGCAAAAATTCCTCGGATATGGAGAAAGAGGTCTGCCACACCTCGGCATAGCCGACCTGCTGCAAAATCCATTCGAGGATGTCGGCCACCTGAACCGCGTTGCTCAGATAAGCCTGATTAGGCTTTTGGGCGAGCGGCACGAGAATTTCGCTTAGGCTTGCTGTCCTTTTCATCGGCGGGTATGTAATGGTCGTATCGCTCCCAGTTCGAGTGCAGCTTCTTGTCGAGGCTGATAAGCTCTTTCAGGAACGGGTAGCGTTCACTGTCCGGGCAAGTGGCGTTTTCCAACGAAAGCGATCTGAGCTTCAGGTGAAGTTCGCGCATACGTTGGAGCAGCGAAAGGTTCTCGACATAGAGAGCCTTGATGCTGTCCGGCAGGTTGTCGTGGTCGGCACGTTTGCCACGCGGTTGCCTGTCGGCTTCGGCGGCGAGGGGTATATGTTCGGCTACGATTGCAGCCACTTGCGCATCCATAGCCGCCACTTCCTTGTGCGTTAGGTCAGCCACGCGGAAATTGTAATATTTTTGAAGCTGATACCCGATATACTCCCGTGTCTGCGGAGTATCGCGGGCGACAAGATTACGGTACATAATCCTGTTGCCGGAGAGTTTCAGCAGATAAAGTGCGCCAACGCTGTAATCCCGTTCATCGGGTTTAGCGTTGAGCCAGTCCTGAATTTGTTTGGTAAAGTTGGCATCCATAGAGGGGTCAATCATATATTGTCCGAGGGGGTCAAAGTTTGTTATTTATTCCGGCGAAAAACATACAGTTTTTGCCGTGGGATTTGAGAAGATTTTGCATCGACACGAGGGTCTGCCCGGTGGTAACGAAATCGTCGAACACGATAATGTTGCGTTGGGGCGGTATGTTGTTGGGCGAGAACACCGCGCCGACGCGGTGCTTCGAGTGAGCGAGGGCGCAGTCCTCGAAGAAGGGCAAGCCGAGAAGTTCAGCAAGCCTCGCGCAGATCATCGAGGCAAAGTTGCGCTCCTTGTGTCGGCGTTTCGGTGTCGTAACCACGGCAAAATCATCGGGCGAGAGGAACGAGCCAAGCACCGAGCGGATGAGCGGTGCGATGTTGTCGGCAAAGTAGCCGACCATAGCATCATCGCCTTTGATGTCGGTGAGGGTTCGCCCGTACACCGACTTTTTCCAAAGGGTGATGAAGAACACGCCGCCCCGGTTGGTGAGGCGCATACGGTCGGGGGCGAAGTCGCAACGTGCTTCCTCGGTCTGCACATCTTTCCACGCGGCGCGTTTCCTGTCGGCGAAAAGGTCGGCAGAGGCTTTTTGCGGTGGCGCGGTATGCGACAAGTCGGGGCACTCCAATTCCGGCGGCTGAATGTCAGCCAGCAGTTCGGAAAAGTCGAGTGCCCCGGAACGCATAGGGAGAGAGATTATCAGGAGGTCTTGCCCGAAGCGTCAATGTCGCCGTCCTCGGTTTCGATAACGCCACGGTAGAAAGGCGACGGCACTTCATCGGTGGCCTCGACAGCGATAGTGGTAGCGGTGGTGCCGGTCGCGCCCTGTCCGTTGTCCTGAGCCACGGTGGTCTTGGTGAGCCAGCGGTCGCAGCCCACCACGCGCCAGTTGCCCCTCATATCC
>DBFWRP010000348.1:0-4049 GCA_048222005.1 Muribaculaceae bacterium
CCTCGGCGCACGGAGCTTTCATTGTTCACGGCACATCAGCATGAAACTCCTGCTAATCACCATTGCACTCGTGGCAGTGGCCGTGGTTCTGCTCGGAGTGAAGGTATTGTTCGTCAAAGGCGGCAAATTCCCTTCAGGCCATGCCCACGACCTGCCACAACTGAAAAAGAAAAATCATAAAAAGTAATAAACCTCACTCATGAAAACAACAGCTTTTGCTGCCGCCGCGATGGCACTTCTCGTAATGGCATCCTGCTCCAACAACGAAACCAAAACATCTGAAAAGCAGCCAGAAACCAAGACCGACGCAAAGGTTGAGTCGGCAAGTTTCGACCCTACCACCAACATACGCTACTACAACATGGACTCGGTGATGGCCAACTACGAACTGGTAAAGACTTTCAACGAAGCCAACCTGCGCACTATGACCGAACTGCAGAACGCACAGCGTTCGCGTGAAGGCGAGCTCAACCGCCTCGCATCGTCTATACAGCAGAAAATGCAGAACAACGGCTACCTCTCAGAAGCATCCTACAATGCCGACATGGCCGAACTCAACAAAAAGCAGCAGCAGGCACAGAACTACCTCGGCTCGCTGCAGCAGCGCGCTCAAGAAGAAGCCGTGCGTCAGCAGGAAGAATTCCTCGACTCACTCAACAACTTCCTCGCCGAATACAACAAAACCCGCCACTACGACGCCATTCTCCTCTTTGCTCCCGGCGAACTCTTCAACCCTGCCCTCGACATCACCAACGACATAATCGAAGGCCTCAACGCCAAATATAAGAAATCCAATCCCGCCAAAACCGACGACAAAAAAGAGGAGGCAAAGAAATAACGGCCAGCTGGCCCTCAACTGAGCCAGGCCCCTCAGCCCCAATTATACAGCCGGCGTGTCAGACAATCTGACACGCCGGCTTGCTTTACCCCCCTTGCACACCGCCCCGCCGCAACCATCATCTCTCCGTATAAATTCAGACCCCAACAAACTCGGATAAACTCTGATAATCCCATAAAAGCCCTTATCCGAACTTATCCGAGTTTATATGAACTTATAAGAGTTTATCCACTCCCATCCGAACTGATACGAACTCACAAGGGCTTACAACCACCCGCAAACACTTATTTTCCAGCCACTTACCACCCGCACCAGAAACCTTTTGGAACTTATCAAAGCCCTCCACGCATCATCCGGAGATGAGAAAAAAATCATTTTCTGCAGATTTTTTATGGAAATATTTTGCAGATTTAAAAAAACGTTGTAACTTTGCAACCGCAAACGAGAGGGAAACACCGCTGAAAAGCGAAGCCGATCAAGCGAGAAAGACAGTTTCCAATCAAGATTTTGCAATCAACTTCTGGTGCGGTAGTTCAGCTGGTTAGAATACCTGCCTGTCACGCAGGGGGTCGCGAGTTCGAGTCTCGTCCGCACCGCAGGAGAGAGAGGAGAATGAGTAATTTTTAAGCTTCGGCTTAATGTTACTCATTCTTTTTTTGTTTTCCGGGGGTAAATTCTGATAAGCTCGGATAAACTCTGATAATTCTTATAAGAGCTATCAGAACTTATCAGAGTTTATCCGAGCTTATCAGAGCCAACTGGCACTTATCGGGATGCATCCAGCTGCAGGCTTCCCATTCAAAACATAACATCACAGTGAGGGGCTGCCGCGTGTTGCGGCAGCCCCTCACTTGGTGCAGCGCGGCAGGTGCCGTGCTTTGTGATAGAGATGATGATTTTTATTCCACGGAGAGATAAATACCTGGAGAGATAAATGCTTATTGTTTCGCGGAAGCGGGCGTGGCGCGGAGCACCGTGAAAGAATATGGGGGGAGTTCGAGCGCTGCGGGGAAAGCTGCAAGCGATTCCTCAACCGGGCGTGCGTCCGTGTCGGCAGGGGCGCCGGAGAGGGTGGTTTTAACCACAACGGCATTCTGCAGCCCATCCAAAGCGGCACCGGCATTCAACCCTGTGGTCACCGCCACCGGCAGCAGATTGGCCAGTTTCACGATGTATTCATCGCCGTTGCGCACCACAGACACCGCCACACGCTTCTTCACATCGTCGGTGATGCCGTCGCCCTCAAGTTTGAGCGCCGAAGCCACATATTCATTGCCGGCATTGCGGCCGTACAGTTTCTGCACATAATAATCGACGGTGGGTTTCACCTCCGCGCTGTTGAAATAAATCAGGTCGGGACGCCACTGCGTGCGGCCTTCACGCGCCAGCAGAGGCGCATACGAGGCCATCTCCACAACGTCGCCGTTGCGCTCCACTGCAGTGAGATAAAGAGCCTCGGCAAGGGCGGTCTCCACATTGCTCGGACGCCCGTCGAGATGTGCCGCCCATTCGCCGAGATAGACATGCGGTTTGGAACGGTCGTAATTGTCGTAGAAATCCTGATTGTGAATGAGCCATCCGGGCTGCACGTAATAATGCTCGTCAACCATGGGTATACCCTTTTCGGTGGCGAGTTTCCACCCCAGATCGTAGTCCGTGCCTTCGTAGAACGGGCCAGTGGTGCCTATCACAGTAACCTCGGGATGCGCAGCCTTCACGGCGTCGAAAATCATGTTGAAACGCTCCACGAACACCGGTGTGATCATATCCTCGTTGCCGATGCCGATATATTTCAGGTTAAACGGCTTGGGATGGCCAGCTTCGGCACGTTTGCGGCCCCATACGGTGGTGCGTGCGTCGCCGTTGGCATATTCTATCAGATCGAGTATATCCTGAACGTAGGCGTCCATCTGCTCCATCGGGATGCCACCCTGCTGGCCATATTTCTCAACAAGCCCCTTGGCACCCACCGGCGGACGCGAGGAGTTCTGACACGGCACGCCTGCCGCAACCACGGGGAGCGGTTCGGCTCCAAGGTCCTCGCAGAACTGGAAGAACTCATGATAACCCAGGCCGCGTGTCTGGTGATAGCCCCATGTGTTGGTGCGGGGGGTGCGTTCCTCGAGTTTCCCGATTGATTCCTTCCAGTTGTATATATTGTCGATGCCGTTGCCATGCGCGAGACAGCCGCCGGGGAAACGCACAAAACGAGGCTTCATGTCGGCCAGCAGCTGGGCAAGGTCGGCACGCAGTCCGTTGGGGCGCCCCATGAACGTGTTGCGCGGGAAAAGCGACACCATATCCACATCAACCTCGGCATCAAAACGCGGTGTGACTTTAAGGCTCGCATCAGCCACATCGGCATCCGCCACCAGAACGGCCTTGTATTTGCGCCAGCCCTCACCTTTCAGTGTCACCGAAGCCGATGCGATGCTCTTGCCGCTCTTGTCGACAAGCGCCACATCAAGTTTGCCGCCCTTACCCTGAGGCAGACGTGCTGCAATTGAAAAATCATATTTTTCGCCCTTGCGCACGGCAATACCGTCGTAACCGCCATTGGTAAGGGAGGTGCCCCGGAGCACGGCGTAATGAGGATTGGAGGGGTGCAGCGGCGATTCAGAGGCCACTTCTATGGCCACATCGTTGCCTGAAGCGTCGCTCCCCTTCCAGTAGGAAGTGGCACTCCATTTCGATTTGTCTTCCGAAGTGTACTCGAAATCGCGGTTCTGCACCAGTTCGGCGTACAGACCGCCATCGGCGGCATAGTTTATATCCTCGAAAAAGATACCCATCAGGTTGGTGCTGATGTTCTTTGCCGAATCGGGGAACAGTGTGAGGGTGGCCTGCAGGGGCTTGAGCGACGCAAAACGCACACCATCGCCGCTCATAGTCTGGGCATGCAGGGCATCGCGGTAGGCTCGGTGGTCGCCGAACTGCTCGAGGCGGCGCACAAGCGATGCGGGAACCTTGCGCTGCCATCCGCTGTAAGTGCGCGAACCCACCTTTGCCGTGGCCTCACGGCAGCCGTTGTCGGTGAATCCAGGATTTACGGGAGTATCGGTGTAGACCTGCGCACCCCATTCCATAAGGTCGGGCGACTCAACCACAGCCATAGCCTCCTCCCCCTTGGCAAGCTTCCATGTGGCCACCCACATGCCGTCGGACGGCCGTTGCATCAGCTTGGGCTCAAACATCTTTTTCATGTCGCCCC
>DBFWRP010000349.1:0-14310 GCA_048222005.1 Muribaculaceae bacterium
GGAAGCGGCGACCGCAAAAAGCGCAAACGCATCGGCGGCAAGGAGAAAATAGATATTGAAAAAACCTCGAACCAGCCCGGACAGAACAACGGAGGCCGCGACCGCGGAGGCAAAGGCGGCAAAAACTCCGACCGCAACCGCCGTGGCGGTGTGCCCGGACACACCGAAGTGAACGAAGAAGACGTTCAGAAACAGGTTAAGGAGGTGCTCGCCCGCCTCACAGCCAAGGACAAAGGCCAGAAACGCGGCGTGAAATGGCGTAAGGAGAAACGCGAGGCCATAGCCGAACGCGAACGCGAGGCAGCAGAACTCGAAGCAGCAGAAAGCCGCGTGCTCAAGCTCACCGAGTTCGTAACCGCCAACGACCTCGCTTCGATGATGGATGTGCCCATCAACAAAGTGATCGGCACATGCATGAACCTTGGCGTGATGGTATCGATCAACCAGCGCCTCGATGCCGAGACAATCAACATTGTTGCAGAGGAATTCGGTTACAAAACAGAATTCGTGTCGGCCGAAGTGGTCGAGGCCATCGCCCAGGAAGATGACGACGAGAAAGACCTCGTTTCACGTCCGCCCATCGTCACCGTCATGGGTCACGTGGACCACGGTAAGACATCGCTGCTCGACTACATCCGCAAGGCCAACGTTATCGCAGGCGAGGCCGGCGGTATCACCCAGCACATCGGCGCATACAACGTGAAGCTCGCCGACGGCCGCAAGATCACCTTCCTCGACACCCCCGGTCACGAAGCGTTCACCGCAATGCGTGCCCGCGGTGCCAAGGTCACCGACCTGTGTATCATCATCGTTGCCGCCGACGACAACGTGATGCCGCAGACCATTGAGGCCATCAACCACGCATCAGCCGCAGGCGTACCCATGGTATTCGCCATAAACAAGATAGACAAACCCGCCGCCAACCCCGACAAAATCAAGGAGGAACTGGCCGGCATGAACTACCTCGTGGAGGAATGGGGTGGAAAATATCAGAGCCAGGACATCTCCGCCAAGAAAGGTATCGGCGTAGAGGACCTGCTTGAAAAAGTTCTGCTTGAAGCCGAGATGCTCGACCTCAAGGCAAACCCCAACCGCAACGCCACCGGTTCCATAATCGAATCATCGCTTGACAAGGGTCGCGGCTACGTGGCCACTGTGCTTGTGCAGAACGGCACACTGCACGTGGGCGACATCATCCTGGCCGGTACGCACTACGGTAAAATCAAGGCCATGTTCAACGAGCGCAACCAGCGCATCAAGGAGGCAGGACCGGCCGAACCGGCTCTTATTCTCGGTCTGAACGGCGCCCCCACAGCAGGCGACACATTCAACGTGCTTGACTCCGAGCAGGAGGCACGCGAAATAGCCACTAAGCGCCAGCAGCTGCAGCGCGAACTTGGCATGCGCACATCCAAACGACTCACACTCGACGATATCGCACGCCGTCAGGCGCTCGGTTCGTTCCAGGAGCTCAACATCATCGTCAAAGGCGACGTCGACGGCTCGATCGAGGCACTCAGCGACTCGCTCATCAAGCTCTCCACCCCCGAGGTGCAGGTCAACGTGCTGCACAAGGCCGTGGGCGAGATTTCGGAAAGCGATGTAACACTGGCCGCCGCATCCGACGCCATCATCATCGGCTTCCAGGTGCGTCCGTCGCAGGCCGCCCGCCGCGAGGCCGAACGCGAAGGCGTCGAAATACGCCTCTACTCGGTGATCTATCAGGCCATCGAGGAGGTGAAGGACGCAATGGCAGGCATGCTTGCCCCCGAAATGAAGGAGGAGATCACCGGCACCGCCGAAGTGCTCGAAACCTTCAAGATTTCACGCGTGGGCACCATCGCCGGAGCCATCGTCCGCGAAGGCAAGATCAAACGCTCCAACAAGGTGCGTGTCATCCGCGAAGGCATTGTGCGCTACACCGGCGAACTCGGTTCGCTCAAACGCTTCAAGGACGATGCCAAGGAGGTTGTGGCCGGTCTGGACTGCGGTCTGTCGATCCAGGGCTACAACGACATCATCCCCGGCGACATCATCGAAGGATTCGAACAGATTGAAGTGGCGCGCGCACTGTGACCGCACACATCAATATAGGCTCAAATCTCGGCGACAGCCTTGCTCTCATAGAGCAGGCTGCCGCCGGGATTGCTTTATTGGCATCAGATGGCACAGCAATGCGCCGCTCATGCATCGTTGAAAGCGAACCCTGGGGATTCACATCCACACACAGGTTTCTCAACATGGGAGTGGAAATAACCACAAATCTCCCGCCCAATGAGCTGCTGCACCGGCTGCAGACCATAGAACGCATCATCTCCACATCCTCTCACCGCAATGCCGACGGCGGCTACACCGACCGCCTCATCGACATTGACCTCATCTGCATGGAGCAGACCGTGACCGACACTCCCACCCTCACGCTGCCACACCCGCGCATGCACCTGCGCCGATTCGTTCTCGAGCCGCTCTTGGAACTTTCCCCGCAATGGATTCACCCTCTGCTGCATAAAACTCCGGCCCAAATGCTTGCCGACATCAATGAAAAAGCGTAATTTAGGGGAATCAACCGTCTATTACCTCTAAGCGCACCATGGAAGCCCTTCTCCAGTTTGTATGGCAACACCGTCTGGCACTCAGTCCCGACATGCAGACTGTGGACCACCGCAAAGTGCGCGTAATACATCCCGGCACGCTCAACACCGATGCCGGCCCCGACTTCTTCAACGCCACCATAGAAATCGACGGCCAGCAATGGGCGGGGAATGTTGAAGTGCATGTACGTGCGTCCGACTGGTTCCGCCATCACCATGACAGCGACCCGGCATACGATTCGGTGATTCTGCATGTAGTCCAGATTGACGATGCCCCCGTACACCGCCGCAACGGCAACATAATTCCTCAGATAGTCATAAACTGCACGGCCGATGCCGCCCGACGATGCAACCGTCTGGTGGAGTATTCGGCAGCCTCGCTGCCATGCGCCTCGACTATCGGCCAACTGCCACGGCTCTATCACACCGACTGGCTCACATCGCTCGGAGCTGAACGGCTTCTCGAAAAAAGCGAACGCATTCTGACCATAGTAAAAGAGACAGGCGGACATTGGGAAGGCGCGGCATACATAACCCTTGCACGCGCTCTCGGCTTCGGGCTGAACAGCCTGCCGTTCGAGACCGTAGCCCGCAACCTGCCACTGCAGTTTCTTAACCGTCACCGCGACGAACTGCTCACCACTGAGGCATTCCTTTTCGGGCAGGCAGGACTGATTCCGCAACCGCACCCGGGTGAGGACGCCTACATCCAGGCCCTGCGCCGCGAATACACCTTCATGGCAGCCAAATTCTCCCTCAGGCCACTCACGCTGCAATGGAAAATGGCACGCACGCGCCCGCAGAACCTTCCACATCGCCGCATGGCCGCATTGGCCGAAAAGATACATCAGGGATTCCATCTCGTCGGCACGCTCCACGATGCCGCCACGCTCGACGATATGCGCCGCGAACTGGCCGTGGAACTTCATGGGTACTGGGCAACCCATTTCACATTCTCAGGCGAAAGCGCGCACACGCCGCGCGCACTGGGCAAAAGCTCCATCGACACACTGATTATAAACGTAGCCATACCGCTCAGGCTGGCATACGCCACCTATCAGGGCGACACCACTGCCTTAACATCCAACATAGAACTCCTCGAACAGCTTGAGCCTGAAAATAATTCAGTGACAAGAATCTTTGCCGACACGGGGCTTAACATTTCCGATGCGTTCCGCTCACAGGCCCTCATACAGTTAAGGCGTGAATACTGCGAAAAGCGCAAATGCATCTATTGCCGCTTCGGTCACAAAATGCTCTCGGCCGAAATCCAGCGCTGACACACACGCATGCCACCCTTATTTCCCGGATTTTTTGGAGGCGAGATGACGGTTGCGATTGAATACGAAAGTGGCGCTGCGGGGCTTCATGGTGCGCGGATTTATTATTTCGGCCGGATTCACAGGCCGGGCGCAATAGCGTGTCTCGAAATGCAGATGCGGCCCGGTTGAATTGCCCGACATGCCCCCTATGGCTATGGGGTCGCCGGCTTCAACGTGGGTGGAGGGCACCACAAGGAAACGGTCAAGATGAGCATAAAACGTCTGGAGCCCGTTGGGATGCGTGAGAATGATGTAATAGCCGTACCCTTTGGCATCAAACCGCGTGAGCGACACTATGCCGGGGAATGCCGCCCTTACCGTATCTCCTGTGCACAACGCTATGTCGATTCCGTTATGGAAGCGGTTGAAGCGCTTCCTGAAACCGAAAGGCGATGAAAGAGTGCCACGCACGGGCGGATAGAACTCGCTCACATTAATAGGCACATCGCCTTCGGGCAATGTCATGCGCGACAAGGCGTCTGCATCTCCACCGAGTATCTGCGGCACATTGAGCGCCGAGGTGAACAGTTCCGCCATATAATCGAGTGTGCATTCCACCGCCTCGTCAGCGTCCTGAGCGGAATCCTTGTCAAGATACACCGCATTCATCGACGACAGTATGCGGTCGAACGAAAAGACTGCAACAGTGTCCGGGGCTGCCGGTTCGGCTCCTGCGCCATGCGGGAAAGCAAGCCACAGCAATGCCATGACCGCAAGCCTGCCCCACAGGGTGAGACTTCTGTATGTCAGGAAATGTCTATGATTTCTTTTCAAAAATCTGTGTCTTTACAGCCTCGATTGAGTCGGCAAAAATAATCTGCACTGATGCAGCCACAACGCCCAGGAACACAAAACCCACAAGAATCATCATCTTGGAAGGCTTTGACGGTTTGATTGGCACTGTGGCAGGCTCCACAACCGCATATACGGGGGTGTTCTCCTGCACTTTCGCCTTTGCCAGCTGCAGCTGCTGTGCCGTCTGGTTGAACAGGCTGAAAGCAAGCTGGGCCTCGTTCGACAGCCTGTCGCGCGTTACCTGCGCCGAATGGAGCGACAGCCCCTGATTTCGGTCAAGATACTGCGCGAGGCGCTGCTGTGCTTCATAGTAGCTTTTACGAGCCTCCTCATTGAGTTTCTCCGCATACGCCAGATCCTTGCGGGCTTTTGAGGTGCGGTAGTCCGTGATGAACTGTTGCAGGTGCGTTGCAACCGTATCGGCAAGCATGGCCGACACCAACGGATCCTGCATGGTCACGGATATGGTGTTCACACCGGTTTTCTGGTCAAAATCACAGGAGATGCGGCCTTTCAGCGATTCCTTCACCATCATCTCATCACGGGTGAGTTTAAACGGATTGGTCACTCCGTCGCCTGCCTCAACCTCTTCGGTGGTGAAGAGCGATTTGACTCCACCGATAGCCATGGACGGCAAGCCGGTGATCACGCTCCACCACGGTGCCGACAGATGTTCCGACACATAATTGCGGACCGTATATGTTGAATCCGTCTTGCTCTCTGTGACGGGCACATCGAACAGTCCCACCACAAACGGAACGGACGACAACACATCAGCATAAAGCTGCGGCACCACGGCATCGCCCCCTTTTGCACTCGAGGTGTTTAACCCCGCCATCGCGGCAAGCGCGCCGAGACTGCCGGAACCTGAGGCTGCATTGGCCTCGGCAGCCAGCTTGATTGTTGTGGTGTACTCCTTCGGAATGCTGAATGCCACCACCAATCCGACGATCGCACCGATACATCCGTATTTTATGACAGTGCGGCGACCGCCCCACAGTTTCGCCACTAATTCAAGCAGGTCGATCTCCTTCCCCTCGTCTGCGGGGGCAGATGTAATATCCTTATTGTCGCTCATATGGTGAATGCTGAAGATATTATTTAAACATTGTGGCCAGTGCCGCCGACATGGTTCCGAGCGAACCGAGGGTTGTGGCTATGGTCATGGCTTTCGCCCAGTCGAATCCTTTCTTGTCGGGTTTGGAGGGCACGATTATCTGACATCCGGGTTCAACCACAGTGCTACGTTTTGCACGTTGCACCATGCCGTTCATATACACCACGAATACTTTCCCCTTGTTGGCGCGGTTTCCATAGCCTCCGGCAAGGTTGATATAGTCCTTGACTTTCAGCCCCTCCTTGAAGGTGACGGTGTTGGGCACCATCACATCACCGGAAATTTTCACGGTGCTGACCATCTCGGGCACAAACAGGCGGTCGCCTGCACGCATCACAAGGTCGTCGGTGCTTCCCGGATTTGCCAAAGCCTTCTCAAGATCGATTCCCACGGAGTAATAATCGGAAACCTGGAGTTTACTTACCGAAATAGAGTCGTTGCCCGAACTGCTCATGGCCAGACGCAGTGTCTCGTCGCGTGCGGCTCTTTCATCCTCCGTCATCCGTCGCATAAGATGCGCGCCACGTATGTAGGCAGAGGGTGTGATGCCGCCGGCACGCTGCACCAGTGTGCTTATGCGCTCATTGCGGCGCTGCAGTGCATAGCCTCCGGCAAATGTCACCTCACCTGCTATGTTTACAAACTGCTGCTGCATGTAGTTGGGGCTTGTGCGCACCTCAACCACATCATATGGTTTGAGAGTGAAGTTGTTGTCATCGCCCATGAGCAGACCGTCGCGCAATGAGAACGAGAAAATCTCGGCAATCTGAGCTTCCGAAGTGGTGGCCATAGGATCGTTGATGCGTCGCGACACATCAACCTTGGCATACGAAGCACCTTCAAGCAGGCCTCCTGCAGCAAGAATCAGATCCTCGATGGTGGTGTTCTCTGCATAGGGATATGTGCCGGGGTTGGCCACGCGGCCGGAGATGGTGAAACCGCCGCGTTCAAAGATATCCTTCACACTCGAAATCACGAGCACGTCGTTGCGACGCAGGGGTATATCGGGGACCGTGCCGGCAAGCACGGCTCCGAGGTCGATCGACTGCGACACGAGTGTGAGGTCGTCCGATTCGCGGTAAAGCAACGCACGCACCTTGTAAGCGTCCTCGGCCAGACCGTCGGCGTTGCGGATAAGGTCGCGCACGGTCTTTATGCCTGAACCGAGCGAATACATGCCGGGGCGCATGGCCGCACCGCGCAGTTCCACACGGTTAGCATATCGGTCGAGAGTGGTACCGATGGTCACTATGTCGCCGTCGCGCAGACGGTAGGTGTCAAACTCCTTGGCAGAGATATTGAAAAGTTCCTTGTCCTTTCCGTTCAGACGCGCCACGCGCACCATGTCGGAATAGGCGTCGCTTGAGAAACCGCCGGCATATTCAATCGCTTCGGCAAGCGATTCGTCGGATTTCAGTTCATACAGCATCGGACGCTTCACGTTGCCGACAACATTGACAAGCTGTGAATACGGAGGTACCATAATCATGTCGCCCTCCTGCAGACGTACATTCCCTTTCTGACGTCCGTTGAACAGGAAGTCGTATACGTCGATAGAGGCGATACGTTTCCCACCGCGGTACACCTCAATGTTTCGCATTGTACCAATGTCATTGATACCTCCGGCCTTATAAAGCGCATGGAACACATTGGAGAACGGCGACAGCCTGTAGGTGCCCGGCACCGAGACTTCGCCCATGATGTCGACCTGGATGGTGCGCAACTGGCCGAGAGTCACGGATATATCGGTCGATTCATTATCGACGCCCGAATATTTCGACGAGAAAGCCGAACGGATGTGGTTGCTGGCCTCGCTGATGGTCATGCCGTTGAGATAGAGCGGCCCGAGCTGTGGAATCATGATGTTTCCTTCAGGCGATATGGTGTGACGCATATGGTCCTCGCTGTCACCCCATATGTCAATAACCAGTTCGTCGCCAGGCCCGAGACGATAGTTCTGCGGAGTGGCTGCATTCTCGTTTGGTTCGAATGTCAGATTGCGGGAGTTGAACACCTTGTGGCCGAACACCTCGTTGGGCTGCTGGCCGGCATCGGCGCCGCGCGCCACGTTCTCCTCCACATCCTCAAACACCACCTCGGCCTCAGTCTCGCCGTGAGCGCGGTTACGCGTGGCAAGATTCTGACCGACTTTTTCCTTTGTTGTCGGCTGATCGGCAGCTTCATGCTGCTCCTTTATGCGGTTCACCTGGTCGGGTGTCACTCCGCGTGCCACAAGTTCGCGGCCTATCTGCTGCTCCGATTTTCCAAGAGCCGTCTGGGCTTTTATATAATCAACTACCTGTTGGTCGGTCATCTTTGCTTCCATGCAAAAAGCGCCGGCAAACATACATGCAACGAATAAAAATGCTTTGATATTCATAAGGTTGGTTATATCTCCATACTGTCGGACCGCCCACTGCGGCCACAAAAATGCATAATCCTCGCAAAATTAGCAATTTTCGTTATTATGTGCAACGTCGGGACTGTGAAATTTATATATAGAAATGTGCCTGTAGTGCTCGCCGGGCATCAGCACGACCGATGGAAATTCCGGATGATTAGGGGCATCGGGATATCCCTGACACTCCAGTGCCACAGCCTGATGGTCGGCATGCGGCCTCCCTTGTGAATCGGCCGGGCTGTCAGACAGCCATCCGCCGGTGTACACCATCATGCCGGGACTGGATGTGAGCACATCGAGCTGGCGCCCGCTCGATTCGGCATAAAGCGTGGCCGCAAGCACAGTGTCCTTAGTTCCCGGCTGTCCGGCAGGAGCCCCGCATGCAGCTTCGTCAAATATAAAATAGTGGTTCAGCCCCCTGTTCTGGCGCAATGTAGGCATATCGCCATCAAGGCACGGGGCGATCAAGGCGCCACGGCTGAAATCCATCGGCCCGGCCACCCGGCAAACGCCCCCGGTGGGGATAAACTCCTCATCCGTCTCAAGATAACGGCTCGACCTCAGCCACAGCCGGTGGGCGCCCACGCTGCCCGAATCCTCACCCTCAAGATTGAAATACGCGTGATTGGTCAGATTCACCACAGTCGGGGCGGAAGTCACGGCACCGAACCGTATGCACAGCTCACATGCGTCGTTCCACGTGTATGTCACCGTAACATCCAGATCGGCAGGGAATCCGCATTCGCCGTCGGGGCTGTGATAGCTGAACCTCACGCCATCGGATAGCACCTCGGCGTTCCATATTCGGTTCATGAAGCCGTCCGGCCCACCGTGCAGCGAGTTCCTTCCGTCGTTGGCCGGGAGGCGGTACTCCTTTCCGCCGAGAATGAACGCAGCCTTTCCGATGCGGTTGGCCACACGCCCCACGGTTTTGCCAGCGCACGGTCCGTCGCGAAAATAATCGGCGGCATCGGCATAGCCCAACACCACGTTATCCAACTTCCCGTTGCGGTCGGGCACATTTACGGCCATAATTCCGGCTCCGAGCGTTGACAACACCACTGACGCACCCGTGCTGTTGGTGACGGTGAACAATGTGACATCACCTACGGGCGACTTTATCCCCTCTTCAATTGAAATCTTCATGGTTAAAACAAACTTATTTTCAGCCTTATGTCCAGACATCGGACATGCCTGTATCGACATCTGCAAAGCTAACGTATTTTTTTGACTAAACGCGCCACAAACAAGCCAAAACCGGGATTTGATGCATTTATTCTATATTTTGAACGATGCCTGACTATGGCATCACAAAGCGCAAAACTAATTTTGTCAGTAAATTCACATACTAATACCCATAACCATGAGATATAAAATCCTTTTGTTTTCGATTGCAATGGCAATATTGTACGTACCTTCCGGTCACGGACAGAAATTGTGGTACAAACAGGCCGCCGACAAGTGGATGCAGGCCATTCCCATAGGCAACGGACGCCTTTCAGGCATGGTGTACGGCGGAGCCGGCCACGACACCGTAGCGCTCAACGAAATCAGCATGTGGTCGGGGCAGCCTGACAGCACCAGCAACGACCTGTGCGGACGGGAGGCTCTCGCCGAAATGCGCGACGCATTTTTCAAGGGGGACAATGCCCTGGGAAACACCCTCGGCGAAAAATATCTCACCGGACGCATGACCTCGTTCGGCACACATGTGCCTGTAGGCGACCTCGTGATCGACACCGACAACACCGGTGAAATCACCGCCTACACACGCCAGCTTGAACTCGACAAGGCTCTTACAACCGTAAGCTACCGCCACGGAGGCACAGCCTACACCCGCGAGTACATCGCCGATTATCCCGACGATGTGATAGCCATCCGCTACACCGCCGACAAAAAAGGCTCGCTCACTGCCACCATCGGTTTCAACCTGCTCCGCGAAGCCGATATAAAGGCATCCGGCAACCAACTGGAATTCAGCGGCAAGGTCAACTTCCCGATGCATGGCCCCGGCGGAGTGAATTTCTACGGCAACCTGAAAGCGGATGTGGAGGGAGGCAAAGTCACCGCTTCCGATGGCCGGCTGCACATCAGCGGCGCCGATGCGTTCACTCTGATTTTCGACCTCCGCACCGACTACATCCATCCCGATTACAAGGACCTCTGCCGCAGCACCGTGGAGAAAGCTTCCAAAAAAGGGTTCAGCAGCCTACGCAAGGCTCACATAGCCGATTACAAGCAGCTTTACGACCGCATGTCAATCAATCTCGGCAAGGACAACAACAGCAATATACCCACCGACGTGCGCATGCAGGCCATCGCCAAGGGGAAAACCGACACCGGTTTCGACGCCTTGTTTTTCCAGTACGGCCGCTATATGCTCATCTCCTCGTCGCGTCCCACCGATATGCCGCTGTGCGCCAACCTCCAGGGCATCTGGAACGACAACGGCGCATGCAACATGCCCTGGACCTGCGACTACCATCTGGACATCAACACACAGCAGAACTACTGGTCGGCCAACCGTGCCAACCTCGCCGAATGCAACGAACCTCTCTTCAAGTATCTTGGACTGCTTGCACGCCACGGCCGCGAGGCCGCATCTAAAATCTACGGATGCCGCGGATGGGTAGCACACACCGTGTGCAACGCATGGGGCTACACCGCACCCGGATGGGGTGTGAGCTGGGGCATGAATGTGACTGGAGGGGCATGGCTCGCAACTCACTTGTGGAGCCACTACCTCTACACCGGCGACAACAATTACCTGCGCCAGACGGCCTATCCCATTCTACGCGAGGCCGCGATGTTCTTCAGCGACTACATGACCGAGGACAAGGCTTCAGGTCAGCTTGTGACAGGCCCCAGCATCTCGCCCGAAAATGGCTACAAGGATGCCGAAGGCCGCCACTTCAGCCTCGCCTTGATGCCTACTATCGACCGCGTGATGGTTCACGACATCTACAACGCCTGCATCCGTTCGGCCGAGATTCTTGGCATCGACGATGAGTTCACCGCCCGCCTGCGCACCGACATCAAGCGCCTACCGCCGCTCGCAGTGGGCAAAGACGGCCTGCTGAAGGAATGGCTGCAGGATGTGGAGCGCGCCGACCCCTCCCACCGCCACTCGTCGCATGTGCACGCCCTATTCCCGCTCGACCAGATTTCGTACACCAAGAACCCCGATCTGATTGAAGCCTGCCGCAAATCGCTGACCACACAGACAAGCGACCCCAACTGGGAGGACACCGAATGGAGCACCGCCAACATGCTCTGTTTCCATGCCCGCATGAAGGACGGCGAAGCCGCCCACGGATGGCTGCAGAACCTTTTCAACCGTTTCATGCGCGAGAATCTCATGACCGTATCTCCCGCCGGTGTGGCCATGGCCGAGTTCGACATCTTCAGCTTCGACGCAACCGAAGGCGCCGTGGCAGGCATGTGCGAAATGCTGATGCAGTGCTACGACGGTTTCATCGAATTCCTTCCCGCCCTCCCGTCGCAGTGGTCTTCGGGCGAAGTGAAGGGCCTCTGTGCCTACGACGGCCTTGTGGTCGACATGAACTGGGAAAACGGCCGCATGAAACACGCCGCTCTCACCGCCTCAGCCAAGGACTGCACCGTCAACGTGAAAGACTACGCCGACAATCTTACCATAAAGAAAGGAAACACAATTCACCTTAATTTCAAATGAGACACTTGATATCAGCGGCTCTGGCCGCAATGATGGTTGCACCAACGGCCTATGCGGCCGTGTCGCAACGCAACATTCACGACGGATGGCAGTTCCGGCAGGGACGTTCCGAAATCTGGTATCCGGCCACCGTGCCAGGCACAGTGCACACCGACCTCATGGCCAACGAGATCATCGAGGACCCGTTTTTCCGCCTCAACGAGCGCGCAGTGCAGTGGGTGGACAAAGAGGACTGGATGTATCAGACAACGTTCGTGCCCACCGAGGCTGAATTGGCCGCCAACAATTGTGAACTGGTTTTCTACGGACTCGACACCTACGCCGACGTCTATCTCAACGGCACCCCCCTGCTCAACGCCGACAATATGCACCGCACATGGCGCGTCGACGTAAAGGACAAACTCAAACCGGGCGAAAACAAACTGGAAATCTATTTCCATTCACCCATAAAAATCGACCTTCCCAAATGCGACCTGTACGACTACGGATTCAACACCGGGCCCGACCAGTCGCAGAACGGAGGCATATTCGACAAGCTCGTGAGCATCTTCGCCCGCAAGGCCGGCTATCACTACGGCTGGGACTGGGGTCCGCGTCTGGTAACTTCCGGCATCTGGCGCCCCGTGGTGCTCGAAGCATGGAACGGCCCGCGTCTGGCCGATGTACAGGTAATCCAGAGCAAGGTGACCGACCGCCGCGCCGACCTCACCCTGGTGAGCGAGGTGATTGCCGACAGCGATGTCCCGGCAGCCGAACTCACCGTCACAGCCGACGGCAAGCAGATTGCGGCCAGGACCGTAGACCTTAAGAAAGGGATGAACCGCATCAAGATGGCCGCCACAGTGAAGAATCCGCGCCTGTGGTGGCCCAACGGACTGGGCGAGGCATATCTCTATAACCTCACCACCGCCGTCAACGTCGACGGGACTGCTTCCGACACCGACACCAAGAAAATCGGACTCCGTTCCATCGTTCTGCACAACGACAAGGACCAGTACGGCCACAACCTCTACTTCGAGGTCAACGGCAAGCCCGTGTTCATGAAAGGCGTGGACATGGTGCCGCTCGACAACTTCCTCCCCCGCGTCACCCGCGAAAAGTACAAGAAACATGTGCTCGACGCCAAGGACGTGAACATGAACATGATCCGCGTGTGGGGCGGAGGCGTATATGAGGACGACTGCTTCTACGAACTTTGCGACAGCGCAGGCATCATGGTATGGCAGGACTTCATGTTCGCCTGCTCCACCTATCCCGCCGACGACAAGTTCATAGCCAGCATCCGAGCCGAGGCCATCGACAACGTGCGCCGCCTGCGCAACCACCCCTGCATCGCCCTGTGGTGCGGCAACAACGAATGCCAGGACGTGTTCTACGGCTGGGGCAACCGCAAACAGTATTACGAGGAGAAGGGTGTGCTGCCGCTGCTTGAATCGCAGTTCAAGAACATGTACTTCAAATGCCTCCCCGAGGTGGTCAAGGAATATGGCGGCGGCATAGCCTACCGTCCCTCCTCGCCGTTCGCATTCGAAGATACCCCCAGCGACGGCATCAACGGCGACGCCCACTACTGGGGCGTATGGCACGGCCGCGATTCCATCGGGCACTACAACGTGGAGCGCGCGCGTTTCTTCTCGGAATACGGCTTCCAGTCGTTCCCCGAATTCGAATCCGTTAAAATCTATGCCCCGCAGGAACGTGACTGGGACATAAACAGCGAGGTGATGATGGCGCACCAGCGCGCCGGCTCCTATGCCAACAACCTCATCCGCGAATACATGAACAATGAATTCGTCACCCCCGACAATTTCGAGGATTTCCTCTATGTGGGCATGATTCTGCAGGGCGACGCCATAAAGACCGCCATGGAAGCGCACCGCCGCGACATGCCCTACTGCATGGGCACGCTGATATGGCAGCACAACGACTGCTGGCCGGTGGCATCGTGGGCCGGACGCGACTACTACGGCCGCTGGAAAGCACAGCAGTATTTCGCCCGCAACGCCTACCGCGACATCCTCGTGTCGCCGGTGGTGAAGGGCGACACACTTTCGGTCAACCTGGTGTCCGACCGACGCACCGACGCCCGTGGCAAATTCCATCTGCGTGCAATGACTCTCGACGGGACCACCGTATGGGAAAAGCGGATGAACACCACAGCCGAGGCGCTCACCTCGAAAAAGATTTTCGAATCCGACATCAAAGCGATGATCGGCGACCGCAAGAAGGGCGACGTCATTTTCGCCGTGACATTCGAGACACCCGGAAGCGAGCCATACACCAATATCGCCTATGCCGTGCGTCAGAAATTCATGAACTACCCCACGCCAAATTTCAATGTGGAAATTGCACGCGCGCCTGAAGCCGACGGCTACAACGTAACCATATGG
>DBFWRP010000035.1:0-9327 GCA_048222005.1 Muribaculaceae bacterium
CACCCACTCTCCGGCAGCTATCGGCGCGGTGGCATGCCCGATTGGCGAACCATATTTCACCACGTCCTCGCCGTAAGCTATGTCGCGCAACGCGAATTTGTGTCCGCGCGGCACATCGGCAAACAGGCGCACCCGGATTCCGTTGTCCTCGAACCATTCGCCGGCCTTGACACCATCGGCAAGCACCACCGCCACATTGTCGGCACTGTTGATTTTCAGGAATCGTTTCATGAGCGGCCGGTCAAAAAGTTTTCAAGCGCCCCGCGCATCCCGTTGCGGCGTATCTCCTCAAGGAATCCGGCCACTTTCGCCGAGAATCCGGGCACATCATGCTCGAAGTCGACATTGAAGATTCCGTCTGAGACTATGGCCTTTACCGTGGCCTGGAGGTCGGCGTCGTTCCACGCTTCCCGTATCTTCTCCACATGCGCGGCGCAGTCGTCCGGCTCGAAACCTGAATCGGGAGCATACAGTGCAAGCAATGCGGCGAATGTGAACAGTTCGTAGTCGGCCGTGGCACCACGACGGCGGTAAAAGTCCGCCACCGTGGGATAATTGCGTGCCTCCCACTTCGACAGGGAGTTAAGCGATATGGATTTGAGCATATGGCGCACCGACGGGTTGAGGAAACGCTCAAGGATGCCGTCGGCGAAACGGCGCAGCTCATCGGGGTCTCCCTCTATCATGGGGAGCACCTCACGGCGCACCATCTCCGTGATGAAACGGCTCACGTCGGCATCACCGAACGCATCCAGCACCGTTTCGCAGCCGAGCTGCAACGCCACCGGCACCATGCCTGTGTGCGAGCCGTTGAGAATGCGCACCTTTTTGTCGCGGAATTCCTTTACCGAGGGCATGAACAGCACATTCAGACCGGCCTCGTGCAATGGCAACTCACGGCGCACACGTTCGGCCCCCTCGCCCCCGATGGCCCACACATGATAAAGTTCTCCTTTCACCACCAGCTTGTCCTCAAATCCAAGCGCAGCCTGCACCTCCCCGATATTATCGGCAGGGAAGCCGGGCACGATTCTGTCGACAAGCGTATCGCAGAATCCACATGCCCCCTTCACCCATTCTGCAAAACCGGATTCAAGCCCGGCCTCAGCAGCATGGCGCAGCACGTACTCGCGTAGCGTGGATCCGTTGTCCTCTATAAGTTCACAGCACAGAAACAGAAGTCCCTTTTCCGGATCGCCATTAAAATGCCGGTAACGCCGGTAGAGCATCGACGTTACTTTGCCTGGGAATGTGGCCGGAGCATCTGCCAGCACATCGTCCGCCTCATAGCGTATGCCGGCCTCGGTGGTGTTCGAAACCACAAAACGCAGGTCGGGCGACAAGATGTAGCGTTCATAACGTCCGAAATCTGTGGCCGGTGAGAATGCATCCGCGATGCACTTCACCAGACGGCAGTTTTTTTTCAGCTCACCGTTCTCAACACCTTCGAGACACACATGATACATCCCGTCCTGTTCCCTTAGCGTGCGGATTCCTGCATTATCCCTGAACCGAGGCGACACAACGGCAACCGACGTGTCCGTAACGCCGCGCTCATTGGCAATGTCGACCATCCAGTCCACGAATGCCCGCAGAAAATTCCCCTCGCCGAACTGCAGTATCCTTACCGGACGCTCCCGCTTCTCCACAGTTGTTCCATTCAATGGTTTCATAAGCTTACCGTTTCTATGTAGCCTTCAAATTTAATGATTTTTCCGTGAATAGATGTCATCGCCGCATACCGTCAGTCATACAGCCGGAACATCCGCTCCATCATGGTCCATTTCCGATTGGCGGAGGCTTCGGGCGAGCATCCCTGAAAACGCGACACGAACGTTTCCCATTCAGCCTGACGCGGCATCTGTGCAAGCCGTGTCATGGCGCTGTCCCAGTCGAAATCAGGCGCTGTCTCAACAATCATAACCACATAACGGCCGGTGATGTACATCTCCATTTCCAGAATCCCCACAGCACGTATGCCGTCGCGTATCTCCTTCCAATGTCTCTCTTCACCATGGCATTCCCGGTAGAGACGGATAAGCTCCGGATCGTTTTCTATCTCAAGGAACCGACAGTAACGTTTCACAGGACCATCGTACCGGCGCACAGCATAACCTTCGTTTTGCATGACTAAATCTTCAGAATTTCACGAGAATACGGAACACTTTCCCCGGATTTGCCGACCATTCCTCCAGAGCCTCACCGGCCTCTTCAGGCACTACAACCCGGCTTATCAGCTCGTCCACAGGGCAGTTGCCGCGCTGCAGATAACGGATTACGGCGCTGAAGTCGGCAGGCATGGCATTGCGCGAGCCGCGTATGTCAAGTTCCTTCTGTACAAACAGCTTTGTATGGAACGATACATCTGCTTTTGAATAGCCGATGCATACCACTCGTCCGGCAAATGCCACCTCGTCCACAGCCATGACATACGAGGCAGGCGAACCTACAGCCTCCACCACCACATCGGGGCCGAAACCGCCGGTGAGCGCCGCAAGGCGCTCATGCACATTCTCCGTGCGCGAATTGATGGTGTGCGTGGCACCGAGCCTGCGCGCCAGCTGCAGTTTGTCGTCGTCAAGGTCGACGGCCACAACAGTCGCACCACGCATCGAAGCCCGCACCACGGCACCCAGACCGATCATTCCGCACCCTATCACCATCACGGTGTCAATGTCGGTCACCGCACCGCGGTCCACGGCATGGAAGCCGACGCTCATCGGCTCTATCAGCGCGCAGTCGCGCGGCGAGATACCGGGCGCAGCAATCACCTTCTGCCACGGCACAGCGATATAGTCGCTCATGGCGCCGTTGCGCTGCACACCGAATGTCTCGTTGTGCTCGCATGCATTCGGGCGTCCTTTGCTGCATGAGGAGCACTTGCCGCACGATGTGTAGGGATTCACCGTCACGCTCATCCCTTCGGTGAACAATCCGGCCGGCACATCCGCTCCGACAGCGGCAACGGTTCCGCCGATTTCATGGCCGGGAACCACAGGTGAAATGGCCATGAGGTTACGGCCAAGATAGGTGTTGAGGTCTGAACCGCAGAAACCCACATACTCAATTTTCACCAACACACTGTCGGCGGCAGGTTCAGGCATCCGGCGTTCCACCACCTCCACCTTTCCCGGTGCAGTTATCTGAATAGCTTTCATATCTCCTTAATAATTTTATTTATCTGTTTGTCAATTGCTTTTTTGCATCTTTATCACAAAGCCTCCGCGCGGCTGCACCGTCAGAGACTCCGGCATACGGTCGAGGATTGATATTTCCCATTTATGTCCGTTACCGTTTTCTGCGTCGGCAAACAATGTGGCCGGCCCCGACTGTTCAAACGCCTCCAACGCGACTTTTCCCAGGCTAATATTCCGCGCAGAATCCGTGCCGTTTACACCTGCTATGTAAAGCCATCCATCTTTTTCACGGGCCAATACAACAAACTCACCCGGATAGCCGTCCAGCAGCCACGTATTGTCCCATGCTGCCGGAAGGGCTGACAGGAACTCCCGCACTTCGGCAGGCTGAGCCATTATGCTTTCCGGACGGTCGGCGATATGCTGTATGCCCGACTCGAAAAGAACGGTGAGTGCCAGTTCGTGCGCATGGGTGGTTATGTGCGGATGCTGCGAATCGGAAAATGCGCAGGGAGTGTAATCCATCGGTCCCACTACGTTGCGCGTAAAGGGAAGCGTGGCATTGTGGGCGGCGGCCCTGGCCGTAAACGTGGGTACATTGTTATACCACTCCGCTCCATACACCGCCTCGGTGGTAATCAGATTGGGATAAGTGCGCTGCCAGCCGCGTGGCAATGTTGCCCCATGGAAATTGACCAGCAGTTTATGCCGGGCTGCGCATTCAAGGAGTTCGGCCATATAGGCTATGTTCTTATTGGTGTCGCCTGAGAAGAAATCAATCTTTACTCCGCTTACTCCCAGCCTCTCGCACCAGGCAAATTCGCGTTCACGCTTTTCAGGGTCATTAAGCCTGAATTTCGGGCCGGGAGCCCCGTCGATCCATCCCACCGACGAGTTATACCATATCATCGGTTTTATCTCGCGCGAGCAGGCATACCCGATGGCATCCTCCACGGTTTTGCCATTGCCCATCTCGTCCCATTCCGCATCGATCATCACATACGGCAATCCGAGGTCGGCGGCGAAATCAACGTAGCGTTTCACTATCGTGTAATCGCTCGAACCGTGATTGTAGGCCCAGTAGACCCACGAAGCCACACCGGGATGTATCCACGAGGTGTCAGTGAGAACCGACGGTGCGGAATTGTCGGTGACAAGTGTCGACTCCACAACATCGCCGAGGCTCCCTGCTATCAGCGTCTGCCATCCGGATTCACCATCGCCGTCAGGCTTTATCTGGAATTCACCCAGGCTGCAGGTGGCATGCAGGCTCGCAGCCGCCGATTCCGGTTCAATTCCTGATTCCGTAAGCAGGGCAAAAACGCCGTGGTCATATTCGAACAACGCCGGATAGCCCCAACGTGAGCCTGCTGCAGGAACAACGTCCTTTTCAAAATATCCTTCATAGCAGTCAACCCACTTCTGCAGCCACCAGTGCTCGGGATGCACTCTCACCACCGATTCTCCACTGTATTTCCATGCCACACCGTCATTGTACAGACGCATTGAAAGCACCTTGCCGTCGGCACACCGGAAATCGACCCGGTTGTACTGGTTCACACAATGGCGGCGTTTACCGGCAACCATTGTGTAATCCACAGCATAAGGTCCCGAAGTGTCTGCCTCTGCCACCGGCCCGGCAAGCAGCGTCAGCAGTCTGGTATCACGTCCGTCAGCTTTGTAGCTTATCACGATGCCGGTTCCTGCCTCTACATCGGCGCTGATTTTCCCCTTTGGCGAAGTATAAGCCGACACCTCGGCTATAGCCACCGCCACAAATATGGCCGTAATGAAGTCGCGCATATGTTTTATATCTGTTGATCAATTATGGTTTCATACATTTTAATCCCGCACGCGGTAACCGCGCCAGCCATAGCAGGCACAGACTGCAAAACACAGCAGGGGGATGGCATATGCCACATAATACCATGCAGGATTATGCGTCATGACGTAGGCCGTAAGCTGCGGCAGACAGGCGTTTCCCACTATGGCCATAACCAGAAAGGCCGAACCGCTCTTGGTGTCCTGACCAAGACCGCGGATTGCCAGCGAGAACTGCGTGGGATACATTATCGACATGAAGAACGAGATGCCGATCATGGCATAAAGGCCGGTCATGCCTCCGCACGCAACCACCACTGCGCACAGCACAATATTGGCCACGGCATAGAACGTGAGCATGTTGTGCGGACGGAAACGCCCCATGAGCAGTGTGCCGATCCATCGCCCCAGAAGAAATGCAAGCATGTAAAGTCCAAAGAACGTGGTGGCCGTCGACTCGCTTATCCCCACATACGTGCAGCAATACACAAGAAACAGGCTGTTGATGGCCGTCTGCCCCCCGTTGTAGAAGAACTGGGCGACAACGCCCCATCGCAGATGCCGGCGTTTGAGCACGCCGAAGTTTATGAGCTTCCCCGCCGACGATTCCTCATCGGCAATGCGGGGCATGTGCGAAAAGATGAAAATCACGGCTATCACCATCAGGAGTATGGCAAGTGCGGCGTAGGGCGTTTTCATCAGCTCGGTCTCGGCATTCACATAAGCATCCCATCCGCCGGCATAATCGGCCGGAATGGTTTCGCGTGTATAGGCCTGCCCGCTCAAAATCAGCTTGCTGAGGAACATAGCCGCCACAAACGCACCCAGACCGTTGAACGACTGTGCCAGATTCAGCCTGCGCGATGCCGTGTCCGGATTTCCCAACGCCGTTACATAAGGATTTGCGGCCGTCTCCAGGAAACACATCCCAGTGGCAATGACAAAGAACACACACAGATAGAACCAGTATTCTTTAATCACCGCAGCCGGGAAGAACAGCAGCGCCCCCGCAGCCGCCGTCAGCAGCCCGAACACGATGCCACCCTTGTAGGTGTAGCGCTTCATGAACATGGCTATCGGAATGGGGCATATGAAGTAGGCAAGCCAGTAGGCCGACTCGGTGAACGAGGCCTCGAACGGTGTCAGCTCACACGTTTTCATCAGCTGACGGATCATGGTCGGGAGCAGATTGGCGCTTATCGCCCACAGGAAGAACAGGCAGAACACAAGCGCCAGCGGCACTAAATAGCGGTTCTTGTTTTGCATTGCGGTATCAGTTTTTCAGGTAAATTGCCGGACTATTCCGACATGTTTTTAATATACGGAAGCTTCACAAGCTCCCCGAAGCCATAGAACCTGCGTGCATTTTCACCCAGGAAAGCAGCCTTGAATTCAGGCGTGAGTTCATCCGATTTCACCACGAAGTCGTACGACATGCGGTAGGTTATGGCCGTGATAGTGCGCGGATAGTCCGAGCCCCACATGAGTTTTTCTGCACCCACGGTGTCGGCAGCTGTCCTTATGGCCTTCACTGCACCCCGGAACGGATAGAACTCCTGATTGAACAGCCATGTGATGCCGCCCGACTCCACCATCACCTCCGGATGGCGGGCAAGCTTTATCTGTTCGAGCCACCCCTCGGTGGTGACCATTCCGAAATGGGCTATCGCCACTTTCAGTCGCGGACATTCGGCAATCACCTCTTCCATCTCGGCCACCTGTGTAGCGCCGTCGGCAAGCGCTATCGACAGTATCATCCCCTCACGCTCCATGAAGCGGAACATCTCCATCATCTCGCCGGAGGTGAGCCACACACGCCCTTCGGGCAGAAACAACCGGTGGGCAGGCACCGCTATGGCCTTGAATCCGCGTGCCCGCAGGCTGTGCGCCTGCTCCATGAACCCAGGACGGCGCACGTCGCAGAAACCGCACACGAAGAACCGGTCGGGAAACCTGCGCGCCACCTCCTCAAGGTAATCATTCTGATCGCCGTCGATAAACTCCTGAGTGATTACGGCCGCCGACACCTGCGCATAGTCCATGTTAGACAGGAACACCTCGGCCGAATTTTTGCCGTCGATCATGAACGGCGGCAGCATCTGCCGCTCCTCGTCCATAAACCACGACCGGCCGTTCGTGGTAGTGCGCACAGGCATGTTGTTCACCATCGTGTCCTGACGCAGCCACAGGTGGGCATGGGCGTCAATTATCCTGAAATCTTCCATAATCGTCAGGAATTGGCCCAGCTCACCCGCTGCTGGTCGCCGATTATACGCTTCACTTCGTTCACCAGTTCCATATCGGGCTGCTCGCCGACGAAGGCAATATTTTTTGCCACATTCGCCGGATTGGCCGAACTGAACAACGTGGTGGCTATGCGGGGTTCTGACACCGAGAACTGCATTGCGAGCTTCTCTATGGGATAGCCTTTGGCGCTGCAGTGCTCCACTGCCCGGCGGCATGCCTCCACCAAAGATGCCGGCGCCGGGTGCCATGAAGGCACACCCCGCTGCGACAACAGCCCCATCGAAAGCGGCGACGCATTTATCACCCCGATGCCCCGCTCCTCGAAATAATCGAGGAAATCGAGCAATTTATCGTCGTTCAGGGTGAAATGGCAGAAATTCAGGATACTTTCCACCGTGCCCGAAGCCGCATGGTCAACCACCCACTGCAGATTCTCAAGCTGCAGGTCGGTGATACCCACATGACCCACAACACCCTTTTCACGCAGTTCCACCAGCGCTGGCAGAGTCTCCTCCACCACCTGATGCAGGTCGGCGAACTCAATGTCGTGCACATTTATCAGGTCGATATGATCCACCCCCAGGCGTTCCATGCTTTCATACACGCTTTCGGTGGCGCGGCGCCCGGAATAATCCCAAGTGTTCACCCCATCCTTGCCGTAGCGGCCCACCTTGGTAGACAGATAATATCTGTCGCGCGGAATCTCTCTCAGGGCCTTCCCAAGCACGGTCTCGGCCTTGTAATGCCCGTAGTATGGGGACACATCTATGAAATTCATCCCCATCTCCACTGCAGTGTGCACTGCGGCAATCGCCTCGCTCTCCCTTGTGTCGCGGAACACACTGCCGAGCGACGACGCTCCGAAACTCAAAGCCGACACTTTCATCCCCGTGCGGCCAATCTCTCTATACTCCATGATTGATGTCTCTGTTTTTCAGGTAAGGTAAGAAGACTATTCTTGCACATTTAGATGCCACATTCTTGCTGACGCCAGTCAATCCACACTCCACGGCCGGCTGTCAGCAAAACTGTTGGCGACTGCAAATGTCGGTTTTATCCGACGAAATCATTGTCAGATTTTCGGGTTTCAATAGGACAATATCGACATTTCCCACTTCACGGATTTGTTTTTGTCGTCTGCATGTGCTAAATTGCGTCCCCATACAGCCATGCGGCATCCCACACCGCAATCACGCCCCCAAACATCAGGCCATGACCAACTTCACCCGACTTCCTCAGCTGCTCACACTCAACGTAGGGCATGCCACCCACAACGCCGACTGGAACTTCAAGGATGTAAGCAGCCCGTTCACCCGCCTGTACTTCGTAACCGCCGGACACGCATCTATCCGGCTGCCATCAGGTGTATATACTCTCACACCCGGCCACATGTACATCGTGCCCGCATTCTTGCAGCACACCGACATATGTACGGGCCGCTTCGACCACTACTACATTCACATTTACGAGGATTCCGACGGCCCCGTAGTGCTCGCCGACCTTGAATTTCCCGCGGAAATAGAAGGCACCGACCACGACCTCCATCTGTTCCGCACCATATGCGAACACAATGAATCCATGCGCCTGCGCACCCCCGACCCCAGAATCTACGACAACCGCAATTCGCTTATAGAATGCGTACGGCTCAACCGGGAGCGTCCGATGCACGAGCGCATGGAGTCGCTGGGCATCATCTACCAGCTGCTGTCGAGGTTCGTGCGCATGGCCCATCCACGCTACGAATCGTCGGACAAGCGCATCCGCAATGCCCTGCGCTTCATCGACAGCAACCTGGGCGAAACCATCTCGCTCAGCGAGCTTGCCGGCGCGGCCAATCTGTCGCGCGACCACTTCATCCGCATGTTCTGTCACGAAGTGGGATGCACGCCCATACGCTACATCACCGGACGCAAAATGCTCAGGGCACGCCTGCAGCTTGCCTCCACCTCACTTCCGGTGAAGGACATCGCCGCATCGCTGGGCTACAGCGACTTTTCATACTTTTCACGAATATTCCGGCAGGAGTGCCGCATGACCCCCAAGCAGTATCGCGCCTCCTTCAACACCCCACCCCTCAGGTGAGCACCGGCAGCGTGGGCTGGGGGCCGCGGCCGGAGAGGCC
>DBFWRP010000350.1:0-1360 GCA_048222005.1 Muribaculaceae bacterium
TTCGGTCAGGTCCATCGACATCGTTTCCCCGGCACATACACGCGGGATGAAGCGGCTGTGCTGGTCTTCGTCGCCAAATTCATACAACGTTTCGATACAGTCCTGCAACGACCAGATGTTTCCGAAACCGGCATCGGCGGCAGCCACCACCTCGGCACACATCGTGTACGGCGTAATAGGGAAGTTCAACCCGTTGTACTTGCGCGGCATCGTCATGCCGTTCATACCGGCCTTGACCATGGCGTCCAGGTTCTCCACCGTCCCGCTGGCATAATCCACACGACCGTCGTGGCAGTGCGGGCCTTCTTCGTCCACACCTTCGGCATTCGGGGCAATCACATTGGCCGTGATGTCGCCTACGATGTCCAACACCTTATTATACGAATCCATCGCGTCGGCATAGTCCACCGGCGCATAATCAAATTCGTCCTTGTCCCTGAAGTCGCGCTCTTTCAATTCCACAATGCGCTTCATCATCGGATTCTCTAAGTGATACTTGAGTTCCGGTATATCTGAATAGTAATTAGCCATGTTGTTTACTTGCTGTTTTGTTTGTAATACTTGATGAGCTTCGGCACGACTTCCTCCACCGTACCGTTAATGACATAGTCGGCAATGGCATTGATCGGAGCGTTCGGATCGCTGTTCACGGAAATGATGATGCCGCTTTCCTTCATGCCCGCAATGTGCTGGATAGCCCCGGAAATACCGCAAGCGATATACACTTTCGGGCGTACCGTCACGCCGGTCTGGCCGATTTGCAGGTCGTGGTCGCAGAACCCGGCATCCACTGCCGCACGGCTTCCACCTACTTCGGCATGAAGCTCGTGTGCCAATTCGTAGAGCATGCCGAAGCCTTCCTTGCTGCCCATGCCGTAGCCTCCGGCAATGACGATGGCCGCGCCTTTCAGGTTGTTTTTAGCCTTCTCCACATGGCGGTCGATGACCTTCACCACGTATTCCGTTTCCGGTACATACTTGGCCACATCGTGTACAATGACTTCTCCTTTATAATTAGGATCGAACACTTCCGCCTTCATCACGCCGCTGCGCACCGTAGCCATCTGCGGACGGTTCTCAGGATTCACAATCGTAGCCACGATGTTACCGCCGAACGCCGGACGAATCTGATAAAGCAGACTTTCGTACTTCTTTCCGGCTTTCTTATCCTCATGGGAACCGATTTCCAATGAGGTACAGTCCGCCGTCAACCCGGAATGAAGGGCGGACGACACACGCGGCCCCAAATCACGCCCCACGACATCGGCCCCCATCAGGCAGATTTGCGGTTGCTCCTCCTTAAACAGATTCACCAACACGGCCGTATGCGGCAACGACGTGTAAGGAGCCAACCCCGGAG
>DBFWRP010000351.1:0-2090 GCA_048222005.1 Muribaculaceae bacterium
GGGCGTTCAGCACGGCGTCCACGCCCTTGATCTCCACTTCGCCCAGATTGAGCATCGTCCAGCGGAACTGCTGTCCCTTGGGATAGGCGATGATTTTATCTGTGATTTTGTTGTAGTAGGCGTCGACCGAAACGTCGAGCATCCGCATGAAAGGCGATTTCTCAAAATTGCGCGTGTATTTCAGGCCGACGTTGAATTGTTCGGCATATTCGGGCTTGAGGAAGGCGTTGCCCATGTCCGTATAGTAGAGGTCGTTGAAGGTCGGCATACGGAACATCCGTTTGTAGAAGGCGCGTACAGAGAGGTCGTGGTTTTTCAGCACTTTGAACGATCCGAAAAACGCAGGGGTAGCCACAGCCTTGTCGGGCCGGGCTTCGAAACGCTCGACTTTTTCGTGGACAAAATACCCCAGTACGCTGGCCTGCATCTTTAGCCGGCCCCATTCGAAAGCCGTGGCCAATGCCGCCATGTGGGTGTAGCGCGTCGGGAAGGGGAAGGTGCCGTCACCCTCGGTGGGCATGTAGAAGGTGGCGTCGAGCGTGTTCCACTGGAAGTCGTAAGCCAGCGACACCTCCCAGTGTTCGAAGATGTTGTAGAGGTTGGCGCACGAGAAGTAGAATTCCTTCTGTTTGTAGGTGTTCTTGGTTTGGATCAACTTGGCGTCCTGATTCTCGTAATGGGTGTAGTCGGCGGCGTACTTGGTGTTGAACAACGTGCGGAATTTCTTCGACCAGCGGTTGGTCAGCGTTCCCTGGATGAACGAGTTGGTGTCCCACAGCCGCTCACCATGGCGGAAGACGTTGTTGACGATGGCACCCGGGATGCCGCGTTCGGAGTTGTAGGTGTAGGCCCGCACGGTCCATTGTCCGTCGGCCATCTTGCCGTGGAGTCCGGCCTCCATGCGCGTAGCGTTGATGTCGCCGTTCTGTCGGTAGGCCGTCGTGTCGTAGGCGATCTCGCCCAGCGTGTTGCGGCGGCGGTAGCGGAATTTGTACCGGCCGGTGGCGTTGGTCCACTCGCCGCTGAACGACGAGCTGACGGCGTCGGAGATCTTATACTCGTAGCGCATCGAGGGATTGATGAGCCCGAACGAGCCGGTCTTCATCGTGGCCTTGAAATTGGCCCGCTTGCCCTCCTCGAAGCGGGGGCGCCGCGTAGTGATGTAGATGGTTCCCGAGGCCCCGAAATCCTTGGCCGACTGGAAAATGTCACTCTTCTGTCCGTTATAGAGCGATATTTCCTCCACGTCGTCCAGCGAGAAGCGCCCCAGATCGACCTGCCCGTTCTGGGCGTTGCCCAACTGGATTCCGTCGTAGAAGACCGCCATGTGGTTGGTGCCCATTGAGCGGATGTTGACGGTCTTCAGTCCGCCTACACCTCCGTAGTCCTTGAGCTGCACGCCCGCGAAATAGCGGATGGCGTCGGCCACCGAAAGACTGTTCAGCCGTTGCAGGTCGACCTCCTTGAGGACCTGTGCGGGGATGACTTCGCGGTATTTGGGAATGACGGGGGTGCCGACGATGATGACCTCGTTGATTTTCTGGATACTGTCCAGTTTTCCGACGTAACGCCGGTTCGTGGTGGAATCGGCTTTATCGGATGCCTGAACTGCTGTGGAAATTCCCCCCCCCCGCAATAAATGCGAGACATAGGATCGAAAGGTAGAATTGCTTCATTATGCGCTTGGTATCAATAGTTTGTTCGGTAACCATTGATTCCACAGCCGCAATGCAACGAAACAAAATGAAAAAGTGCTTTACATGCATTATCGATTCACGCCCATTCTCCGCAGGCTGCGAAACCAATCTGTCATGCAAGGCAGGTCTTCTGACTTATTCCGGTTACGACGCCTTCCCGGTTTTCACCAGTGGCTGAGATTGTCGATCCCTCATGTGTCCGTTTCCGGACAGGAACTTACAGCAGCGGGAACTGTTGCCGACTTTCACGGCATTCCCTTTTAATCGATCGGAGGCCATATGGCCTTCTTTCCGAACCTTTGCGTGGCAAAGATACAAAATTTACCAGTAATAAAAAATGTTTTTATTTTTTATTAGTCTGTGTCGTTTTATATTGGTCGCTCTGTTTATACC
>DBFWRP010000352.1:0-5190 GCA_048222005.1 Muribaculaceae bacterium
GAACTGGAATTCAGCACCTTGCGAGTCAGGCTGAGCGCCGAGAGTTCCCGCCGACACATTCACATTCTGTGCCTCGATAGCCGCTTTGACATCCGCCGGCTGCAGACCCCGGGCCTTCATCTTCATGGGGTCGAGCCATACACGCATGGAGTAATTGCCACCGCCGAAGGCACCCACATTGCCTACACCGTTGACACGCGACAGCGCATCGGTGATATGCAGCTGAGCGTAGTTGGTCAGATACAGGGCATCGTAGTTGTAGGCCGAGTCGGCATCCAGCGAGATAAACATGAGTATGTCGGAAGATTCGGAATTTACCGATACACCCTGTTCAAGCACGGGCTCCGGCAGAGTGTTCTGCACCTGGCTCACACGGTTCTGCACCTTGACTGTGGCATCGTCAATGTCGGTGCCGTTTTCAAAAGTTATAGTCAGCTGATATGTGCCGTCGGAACCCGAATTGGAGCTCATATACATCATGCCTTCCACACCGTTGATCTGTTCCTCAAGCGGTTCGCCGACGGTGTTGGCTACAGTCTTGGCGTCTGCGCCGGGATAAGTGGCCATCACCATCACCGTAGGTGGAGATATGTTTGGGTACTGAGCTATAGGCAGTGTGTAGAAAGTCAATGCACCCACCAGAATCATCAGTATGGCGATGACGATGGCGAATATCGGCCTGTCTATGAAAAATTTTGAGAACATAAGCCTATTTTGCGATTGTGGGCTTCACTTTCATGCCCGGTTTCACTTTCAGCAACGCTTTGGTGATGTAGCGGTCGCCGGGCTTCAGACCCTCCTCCACCACACGAAGCGAATCATGATACAGTTCTCCTACCGACAGCGGCGTATAGACAACCATGTCATTGCTGTTTACCACATATACATACTGGCCGCGCTGGTCGGTCTGCACTGCCGCATCTTTCACCAACATTGCGTGCGGCTCATTGCGGAAAGGCAGCGCTATGGTGGCGTACATACCATCCTTAAGCTCGTTGTACGGATTCTGCACTTTGACCTTCAGTTCAAGCGTGCCTGTGGCATTGTTTACGCTCGGAGCCATGTAGCTTATGGCACCCGAGTAATCGTGGCTCAGACCCTGCGAGAAAGTTATGGGTATGGACGAGTAATCCATCGCCGACCGCGAATCGCCCGTAAACATCTCTATGTAGGCTCCGTCGGGGATGCTGAAGGTCACTTCCATCGACGTGTTGTCGTAGACAGTGGCCAGAGTGACAGGACTCATCTCTCCACCAACATAAGATCCCGGCTTCAGTGTGGCATCGGTGATATATCCGGCGAAAGGAGCGCGCACGGTGCAGTAGCCCAGTTTTGTTCTGGCATCCTGCAGCGAGGCTGCCGCGCTGCGTATCTGTGCTGCAGCCTGATCCATTGTGCTTTTGGCCTGAATGACATCTATTTCCGCTGTTGCATCCGATTCATAGGCGCGTTTCAGAGCAGTGTAGCGGCGCGACGCATAGTCGTAGGCGCTGCGGGCATTGCTGAGTTGTGCCGTAGCCGATTTCACCGCATCGGAGTATATGGTGGATTCTATGGTGAAAAGAGCCTGTCCGGCCCTTACGTAATCGCCGGGTTTGAACAACTGGCTCTTGATGGTGCCGTTCACGCGAGCCACGACATCGGCTTTGCTCACCGCTGCCAATATGCCCGGATATGACTTGCGTATCATGATGGAATCTTCCATCACCGGCGCCACACTTACGGTCATTTCTTCCGTTTCCTCGGTTTTGTCTTTGTGGCTGCATGCGGCGCAACCGAGCAGTATGGCGACTGCCGCTATGGCGGTTGCGGCGCTGTTTATGAAATTGCCTGATATGTAATGTCTGCGTGTCATTTGTCAGAATGTTTTTCCATGTCCCATCCGCCGCCGAGCGTTTTATAGAGCTGTATCACGCTCTGTTGCGTGGCACCACGTTCCTGCGTCAGTTGGTTGCTGTAGTTAAGAATATTTATTTGAGCGTCTACCACATTGAGGAAAGATGAAAGACCCTGTTTGTACTGGTCCATGGAGTAGTCGAACGACTTGATGCTCTCTTCGAGCACAGCATTGAGCAAACCTGTGCGCTGCAGTGAGTTGCGGTAAGCAGTTACTGCATTGTCAACCTCGGCTGCTGCCTGCGAGACAGTGAGATTGTAGTTGTCAATGCCGATCATCATCTGTTCCTTGGCCTGAGCCACCGCATATTTGCGACTCATGCCCGCGAAGATGGTCCAGCTGAGTGTCGGAGCTACCGAGAAGGTGAGAGCATCGTGTTTGAAGAGATCGCCAAAGCGGTGAGCCTCCGTGCCGATGGATGCGTTGAGGCTGAGTTTGGGCAGAAAGTCTTTCTTGGCAATTCCCACTTGTGCGGCGTATGAGGCTATTTCCATTTCTGCCGCCCTGACATCGGGCCGGCGTCGCAGCAAGTTGGCATTTATGTCTATATCGACCGGCATGGAGTAGAGCGGTATGGGGCGCGGTATGCGCAAGTTAGAGGCAAGTGCCGGATTCTCATTGCCGGTGAGTACGAGTATGGCGTTAATGCTCTGCGCTACGGACGTTTCCAGTGCGGGAACCGTGGCTTGAGTGGAGAGGCAGACTGTCTTGGCCTGCGAAACATCGAGTCCCGAGGCAAGCTGACATTCGTGTCTCACTTCCGCCACTCTGAGCACCTCCTGTTGTGATGCCGACAGACGGTTTGCCACTTCAAGCTGTGCCTGATATACACGCAATTGCAGATAGCTGTCGGCGAGTTGCGAGCAGAGGCTCACTAATGCCGCATCGTAGTCGGCCTGTTGTATGCTCAGATCCGTTTTGGCCGCATCGGTCGATGCTTTTACGCGGCCGAAAACATCTATCTCCCAGCTTGCGTTCACACCGAGCGAGAAATAGTTGTCGGTCCCGGCAATAGATTTTGATCGTCCTAAAAAGGCTGAATTGCGGTCGCTGTTCCAGCCGGCCTGAGCCGCTATCACCGGCCAATAAGCACTTTGGGCCTGCTTGATAGCCAACTTGGCAAGATCCATGCGCCGGGCAGCCATGCGTATGTCATAATTATTGGCTACGGCCATGCTTATAAGCGAGTCAAGCAGCGGATCGGAAAAGCCGCGCCACCAGTTCTGCAATGCCGGGTTCGGCATCTGTGCCGGCTCATATTTCCACAATTCTTCGGCATCTTTGCCAGTGTCGATGGCTGACGGATATACTCGCCCTACGGTGTCCGGCAACAGAGTGTCGGCGAGACTTGCGCCGCTCTGCAGCGAGTCTCTGATAGCGAATTTCTCTGAGATTTTTTGCTGAGGTGTGTATTCGCGCTGCAAAACCGTTGCCGGCGATGTGTATGAGCGAGTGCCGTTATCCCGACTCCGTCCCGTGGCGGCGGAGCCGAAAATGAATAGCAGCATACATACACAGCTCAGGGCAATAACAGTGTTTCTCATAATGCGTGCATCAATCCGATTGGTATCTTCAGTTAGTAAACGCTCTGCGGCGCATCGAGGTTTAAACAGTTTTTAACACGCGATGGATTTTCTTATTCCCAACTCGCATAAAAAGTTTATTTTAAAGTTTGACACCTCTAAATTACTAAATATCAATGACATTACCAAAAGAATCGGCAACTTTTTCAAGCTGCCGATTCAACTTTTGCATCCGACAGAAATCTGATGCCATTAACTGAATATCCCTAAGGTAGAGCGGATGCACCAGGGTGCATCCCTACGATTCGCCGGATTTTGCAACACCCTCATTCAACTTTCTTGGGGTAATTCTTATCCCGAGCTCGTGTTGTCAATCAACATTTCCACATTATCGAATGGAAATAACCCCTCCCCTACCGAAACCCTCAGAGAGTGCTACAGAATTAGGATAAAACGCACGTCCTTGGCGTGCAAGATGTCAGAGGTTGCCGACCGAGAGCAGGTACTGTGCTATCTGGACGGCGTTGAGGGCGGCGCCCTTCTTGATCTGATCGGCGACGACCCAAAGGGCAATGCCGCAGGGGTCGGCGAGGTCGCGGCGTATTCGGCCTACGTAGACGGGGTCGCTGCCGGCGACCATCAGGGGCATGGGGTACTTGCCATGAGCGGGGTCGTCGACCACCACCAGGCCGGGAGCCTGCTCCATGGCGTAGCGCACATCGGCGATCTCCAGGGGCTCGGCGGTGCGCACCCATACGGCCTCGCTGTGGGCGCGGAGCACCGGCACACGCACGCACATGGCCGACACGTTCAGCTCGGGGGTGTGCAGAATCTTGCGGGTCTCGCGCTCCATCTTCATCTCCTCGTTGGTGTAGTCATTGTCGAGGAAGGCGTCGACCTGCGGGATGAGGTTGCCGAGGAGCTGTGCCTGGAACTTGCTGACTTTCAGCTCGTTGCCGGCGGCATAGTCGGTAATCTGCCGTTCAAGCTCGGCCATGCCGGTGGCACCGGCGCCGGAGGCGGCCTGGTAGGTGGCCACGTGGATGCTCTGTATGGGGCTGAGGCGGTGGATGGGTGCCAGGGCCACGAGCATCTGGATGGTTGTACAGTTGGGGTTGCCGATGATGTTGCGCGGGCGCACGAGGGCGTCGGCGGCATTGACCTCGGGTACTACCAAGGGCACGTCGGGGTCCATGCGGAAAGCCGACGAGTTGTCGATCATCACGGCCCCGCGGGCGGTGATGACGTCGGCGTATTTCTTCGACACGGAGGCACCGGCGCTGACAAAGGCCACCTGGACGCCGGCGAAAAGTTCGGGGTCGTCGGTGAGCTCCTCGACCACGTAGTCGTGGCCGCGAAAGGTGTATGTGCGTCCGGCGGAGCGGGCCGAGCCGAAGAGACGGAGTCCGTCGACGGGAAAGGCTTGCTCGTCGAGTACGCGCAGCAGCTCCTGGCCCACGGCGCCGCTGGCGCCTACTATTGCAACGTTCATAGTTGGGAGTTTAGAGTTGAGAGAAGAAGCTAAGAGCTGAGAGACGGCTGACACACCGGGCGTCGATGTACTCTCAGCTCTCAGCTTTCATTTATTGACGTCCGCTGACCTGGGCCTTGCGGTCGATTTTCTTGATGAGGCCCTGGAGTACGGAGCCGGGGCCGAGCTCCACGAACTCGGTGGCGCCGTCGGCGAGCATCTGCTGCACGCTCTGGGTCCAGCGCACGGGGGCCGTGAGCTGCTTAATGAGGTTCTCCTTGATCTCTTCGGGGTCGGTG
>DBFWRP010000353.1:0-5123 GCA_048222005.1 Muribaculaceae bacterium
ATTGGGAATCGAGGCCGACCTCGAGGTTGGCGGGGATGTCGCTCACCACCACCTGAGCCCCATAGCTCATGGCTTCAAGCAGGGCTATCGGCAACCCCTCGTGCGACGACGGCAGACAGAAGCACCGGCATGCCGTGAGCAGCGAATGCAGTTTGTCGCCTTTTATGAATCCGGTGAGCACCACGCCGTTGCGTTCAGCGGCCAGTTTGAGTGAGCGGGAATATGCGTCGGGAAATTCGGTGTCGCCCGCAAGAACGAGTTTATACCCCTTCATGTCGATGCGCGAACAAGCCTCTATCAGATGGTGCAGGTTCTTTTCAGGCACGAACCGGCACATGCCGAGGATGAATTTACCGGGCTTGATGCCGAGTTGCGCGAAATAGTCGGGCAGTTCCACCGGCTGTGGCGCAGGCACCCCGTTCGGAATCAGTTCCACCCCTTCGGTACGGCCGCAGTTGTCGGCGATAAGTTTGCGTATCACCTCCGAAATCACAATGACACGGTCGGCGAAGCGGCATCCCATCCGTTCGCCCATGCGCAGGGCGGTGCGTGCGGCGCGGCCCCATTTGTCGCGGTCGTAGTCCGGACCGTGGTGAGTGAACACCACTTTCATGCCGAGCCATTTGGCATAGGGCGTAAGGAGGGCCGGACCCACGGCATGAATGTGCACAATGTCGGCTCCCCGTCGATGTGCCTCCCTGATGGCGCGGAACGTGTGCACGATGGCTTCGAGAGCCTTGCGGCGTGGAGAGGGGAGGGTCACGAGTTTCACTCCGTTCCACTCCTCCAGGCAGTCGGCGGCATATGCGCCCCGGCGCATCACTGTAACGTCGAATCCATGCGAGGCAACGCGGGGAAACAGCTGCTCGCAGTGGGTCTCCACGCCTCCCATTATGCGGGGGATGCCCCTTGTGCCTGTGACGGCCACGCGGGGACGGCGTTCGGTGTGTCGGGGTGTCTCTTCCATGTGCTTTTGGCAGATTAAGGTTGTTATATTGCTCGGTTGCTGCGTGTCCGGGCGCCGTCTGGTTATTCGGCCGTCTGATGTTCGAGCGCGGCCTGCGATTTGGCCGAGAGGCCGTTGTTCACCTCGGTGGCGTTCTTCTCGCAGGTGGAAAGGCGGTCGAGCTGTTCCTTGGTCACCTTGCCGTCGCGGTAGTCGCGGCACACCGGTAGCTCATACATCGAGTAGCTTCCGCCCAGCAGCGATTTCAGCTTGTGGCGGATAACCCACCAAAGCGGGGTTCCGATGTATTTGTGCATTGCCGGAGATGCCGAGCCTATCATCCAGCAGTTGCGGTCGCAGCAGCGTACCTTGCGGCGCACTGCCTCGGCCTGCGGCGACGTCCAGAGTTCGTCCCACGTCTGTGTGTTCAGGTTGCCCATCACCTCCTTGTCGCGGGTGCCGTTGCATGGCATCACATCGCCGTAGGGGTCGATGAAGAAGGTGTCGAAGCTCATGTCGCACGGCAGCAGGCGCTTCTGGCCGTATATGTAGTTGATCAGGCCGTGGTTGAAGTAGGCGCGGAACCATTTTTTCGGCGAGTTCGACTTGAGCAGACGGTTAATGAGCCGCTCGAAGTTGGCCGCCACCATGGGGCGGTCGTGGATTATGTTGCGTGCCTCCACGAAGTAGAACGAATTGTGGAGCGAAGCCGTGGCGAACTCCATCCCCATGTCGTTGCTTATTTCATAGAGCGGCACCAGGTCGGAGGCGTTGCGGTCCTGCACGGTCATGCCGAACCCTACATCCTTCATACCGGCCTCACGAAGTTTTTTCAGGGTCTGCAGGCCGCGCTGATAGCCGTTCGACAGGCCGCGGATGGCGTTGTTGGTGCCTTCAAGCCCTTCGATGGATATGCGGATGCCTATCTGCGGGAACTCCTTGCAGAGGTCGAGGATGCGGTCGGTGAAGAAGCCGTTGGTGGAGATTACTATGCGGTCGCTCTTCTTGTAAAGTTCGCGCACCACCTCCTTGAGGTCGGTGCGGATGAACGGTTCGCCCCCGGTGATGTTTGTGAAATACATCTTCGGAAGTTTCCGTATGGTCTCGATCGAGATTTCCTCGTCGGGTTGCGATGGTGCCTTGTAGCGGCTGCACATCGAGCAGCGGGCGTTGCACCTGTATGTCACGATTACCGTGCCGTTGAGTTTCTTTTCTGACATTATGTACGATGCGGGAGAGAGAGGGGTGAGTTAGGATTGATATATGCGCATGAGCGCCTCGTAGTAGGCGTCGCTTGAATAGCGGGCCGTGGCGTCAGACGCAATTTTGTGTGGGTTGAACGTGTGGGCGAACATATGGGCGATGGAGTGGCGCAGCATATCGGTGTCGCCCGGTGTGAATGTGAAGCCGTTTACGCCCGGCTCAATCAGTTCCGGGATGCCGCCGATATCTGCTCCGAGCACCGGAGTGCCCAGGCACAGCGATTCCAGCACCGACAGCGGATTGTTCTCGCTCCATTCCGACGGTGTCACCGAGAAACGGGCATGCTCCAGCAGCGGGCGGAAATCGTCCCAGTCCATCTGGCCACGGAACTCGATGTTGCCGTATGCGCCATATTTGGTTTTCAGTTCGTCGAGCAGGTCGCCGCCGCCCACCACTATTAGCCGGTGCGGCAGTTGCGAGGCTGCCTCGCACAGTGTGCGCACGCCTTTCACTGCCGTGACGCGCCCCACGTAGATATAGTAGTCGTCCTTCTCCGTCGACGGATAGGCCACTTTGGCTGAATCCACGAAGTTGGGAAGAACGGTGAATTTGTCGGCATCATAGCCGCCTGCCACGCACAGTTCCTTCAGGAACCGGCTTGGCGGCAGAAACACGTCGGTGCATGCCTGCAGCCGCCGTGCATTCCATTTTTTTGCCTCGAGCCAGCCGATCATGGCGCCCGGCAGCCATCCCGGCATGCAGCAGTGGCGCATCACCGCCTTCTTGTCGGTGAAGCACTCGGTGCATTCGCGGCCGTTGCGGCGGCAGGTGTAGCAGGGGCACACAAGCTTTGTGTCATGAAGAGTCCACACCACCCGTATGCCGTGCTTATGGGCTATTTCGGCCACAACCGGCGAGAGCTGCGAATGGATGTTGTGCAGATGCACCACATCCGGCCTGAAATCGCGCAGCAGCCGGGTGAAACTGTCGCGCACCTTGCGGGCCCCCATCGGGCGCAGCAGGGCGTCCTTGGCCTTCATCTCCCGGGGCCAGTAGCCGCTCCACTCCGAGGGGAGGTTGGAGGGGTACTGCATGGCATAGACGGCCACCTCGTGCCCGTGTTCGAGGAGCATGCGCTCCACGTTGAGGGTTACGATGCAGTCGCCTCCGCGGGGATAATAGAATTTGTTGACCAGGAGGATTCTCATAGCTTACAAAGATAAGCATTTCCCCACAATCCTCAAAATCCGCTGACGGCAAGTACGCGGCAAGGCGATGCGCCCGGATGGCCGGGGCATCGCCTTGCGGTAATGAATGTAATCGTCGCGGACGATTATTTCTTTGTCATTGTGTAGGTGGGATAGTTGCCTGCGAAGCTGATGGTGATGGTGTATTCGCCTGCTTCGGTTGCCAGGATGTTGCCACCGTCAACTTTCAGCTGGTTGTCGGTGTCGGCCCCGTAGTTCATCTCCCATGAGGGATCGCCGTTGAATTTGAATTTCCATTCAGTTTTGGCATCAAATGTGACGTCTGCAGTCCATGTGCGGAAGTCGTCCGACGGGGTCATTGCCAGACCGGCATCCCATCCGTAGGTACCGCCGACAATGCCGACGGTGGTGATGGGTGTCAGCGAGTAGGTGAGTTCGGCTGTGTTGACCTTAACCCAGTAGAGGCCTGCGGCGTCAACGGGGATGTCGGATCCGGGTTTCTCGAGTGCGCCGGGAACGATGGCGTCGCCATCTTTCTTTGCTCCGTATGTCTTGGCATTGTCCCATGTCTCGGTGTCGCCGGCATAGAGCTTGAAGATGCCGGTGAGCACAGCGGCGCCCATGTTGTAGGCTACCTCGACGTTATTTTCAGTCTTCTTCACGAGGCCGAGCCAGTTGGAGGCAGCCTTGTTCCAGCTGTTCGATGTGCCGGGGGTGCTGAGGTATTCGGGCGCAAGGAGCTCCTCGATGGTATACTCCATGGTCTCCATGTTCACGGTCAGACGCCATGTGCCTTCGCCTACGATTTTGCCCGACTGGGCGTTAACGTCGGTGAGAATGCCTTCCAGAGCCTCGTCGCTGTCGGTCTTGGTACCGATGAATTTGCTCCAGTCATTGTCGTTATTGGCCATGTCGATGGCTTCCTGCGAAGCGATCTTCCACCAGATGTCGCCTGTGGTCTCGAAGACGATGGTGAAGACGGGATCCTCGTAAACGTCGGCGGATGAATGGTTGAACTTATAGGGGGCAATCGCTTCGGGGGTCAGTTTCCAGTCGCAGAGGTTGCTGATGAAGTAGTAGGTGTCGTAGATCACGAAGCCCTGGTCCATGCAGGTTTCCTTCACGGCGCCCTGAGCCACGTAGTAGTCGGGACCGCCGATGCGGTATTTCACACCGTCGATGGTTGCGTAGGCTGCGATGCGGTAGAAGGCATCCTTCACTTTGGGCGATTTGCCGAACAGAAGCACATGGGCTGCGCTCCAGCTGTTGGCGTCAACATAGCCGTTGCCGTCTTCCGACATGGTTACGGGCATTGTCTCCATAGGGTCGAAGCCTTCGTTCTTGCCGAGTTCGAACTCATAGCTCATCTTTGCTCCGGCGGGCAGGTCGGTCACTTCGGTGACGCTGAGCACCTGAACGGACGGCTCAGTCTTGTAGTTCTCAAGAGCGATGGTTTCATCGGGTGTGGTTAGTACGCCTGCAGCGGCACCGTTCACATTTGAGCCTTCGAGCACCGGCAGCTGCGGGTTGGCCTGGATGGGGGCGGTTTCGGGTCCGTCATCGCAGGCTGAGAAAGCCATGGCCAGCGCTCCAAGCAGATATATGCTTAATTTTTTCATTTTTTTCTTAATATGAATTGTTTAAGTGATTCTTCGGCCGGGGGAGTCAGGGATTTGCGCCGAAAGGCAAATCCCTGAAACCGCGGCTGATGGATGTTATTCTGTTACCGGGCGGAGCGACAGGTAGTATCTGCCGGTGGCCTTGAT
>DBFWRP010000354.1:0-2049 GCA_048222005.1 Muribaculaceae bacterium
TCACCGTGGCTTACCGCATCAAGGAAGGTAACAAGGAGCGTATCCAGCAGTACCGTGGTGTGGTTATCAAAATCTCCGGTGAAGGCACAAAGAAACGTTTCACCGTACGCAAAATGAGCGACAACATCGGCGTTGAGCGTATCTTCCCCATCGAGTCTCCGTTCATCGACTCGATCGTGGTGAACAAATTCGGTAAAGTTCGCCGTGCAAAACTTTATTATCTCCGTGGCCTCACAGGCAAGAAAGCCCGCATCAAAGAGCGCCGCGTAGTGAAGAAGGAGGCTTAAAGCAGCTCCTTCACGCCAGGCCCTCCGGTCAGGCATCACTCACAACAAGCAAAAAAATAACGGTACGTCCGATTTGGGCATACCGTTATTTTTTTGTTTCAAGGAAGCTGCTTACTTCACGATGGTTACGCGCGCGGAAGCGAACAGGCTCATGTCCAGATTGCGCATCACCTCAATAATGGCACGCGCGGCCTTTACGCTAACTCCGGCCGCATTCAATTCAGGCGCATAAGCGGCAACGGCGAACACTCCGGGATAGATGCCGAGGATAGCACCTCCCCACGAGCGCTTTGCAGGCAGCCCGGAAAGCACCAGCCAGGGGGCATTCATCTTGTGCGGACCCTTGGCTGCCATAAGACCCAAGATATTCTGAGTAAGGGCTCCGTCGTAGACAATCTTTCCGGTCACCGGGTTCACGCCGTCGGCGGCGATAGTGGCGCCCATCATGGCCAGCTGCCCTGTGGAAGCCGTCATCGAACGGGCTCGGGCATAAAGATCGGCCGACATGGCAGCATCATCGTAAAGGTAATAACCGGCCTCGGCAAGTGTGTCAACCACCTTGTCGTCCGCCATACGCTTTTTTTCCGACTCATAAAGCTGGTCGTCGAGTTCGGGTGCCGAACCCATGAGGTCGATCACACGTCCCACATATAAATCCCATTTGGAATCGGGATCGCCCACAGGCTCCACAGCCGAGAACGCCCTGATGCCGTGCGCACCTACTCCATGAGGTTTCTTCTCCACTTTCTCCTTGGGGCACATGCCAGACTTCTTCACGATCTCCTCAGGTGAGTTCTGCGAGAACAATAACGAATGGAGCGGCACTTTGCTTATGTCGGCCATAGGAGATTTCACATCAGTGTCACCCTTGCTTATGATTGTGCCGTCGGCCAGGGTCAGCGTAATGCCGAACTGCCCGGACATCGCACGGGCATTGCGGGAATCTATAGTCCCCTCTTTAATTGATTTCACTGCCTCATAGGCATTCTCGACAGCCTTGCGGACGTCGTCCAGAGATATTTTTCTTTCCATATATCAAATATGTTTTTGTGTGTTTTCAGTATGCTGTTGAATCGCTACAGATAAAACACACGGCGCATGGGGATGGTTTACTCCCCCTCCTAATTCCTCGCTGGCCGCCCCATTTGCAATGGAATGTGCACTTTATGCCTGCGCGACTGCGCGGTTAGCAGAATTTTTCTTAACTTTGCACGTTGAAAACAACGACGATTTAGCAAACAAAAATGCAGAACATCCGCAACATTGCAATCATTGCCCACGTCGACCACGGCAAAACCACTCTGGTCGACAAGATGCTACTGGCCGGCAACCTTTTTCGTGAGAATCAAAACGCCGGCGAACTGATTCTTGACAACAACGACCTGGAACGTGAACGAGGCATCACAATCCTCTCGAAGAACGTTTCCATCAACTATAAAGGCACTAAAATCAACATCATCGACACTCCGGGACACGCCGACTGCGGCGGCGAGGTGGAGCGTGTGCTCAACATGGCCGACGGCTGCCTGCTCCTTGTCGATGCATTCGAAGGCCCAATGCCCCAGACCCGATTCGTGCTGCAGAAAGCCATACAGATGGGACTGAAGCCCGTGGTAGTGATCAACAAGGTTGACAAGCCAAACTGCCGCCCCGACGAGGTGCAGGAGATGGTGTTCGACCTCATGTTCAACCTCGACGCCACCGAGGACCAGCTTGACTTCCCCACCATCTACGGTTCGGCCAAGAACGGCTGGATGAGCAC
>DBFWRP010000355.1:0-16726 GCA_048222005.1 Muribaculaceae bacterium
TGCCTTTGGCATGTGAAATAGCTTTGATTCCCTGGATATTAGCACACGCCTGATTCACATGCCAAAGGCATGTCCCTACAACTTAAAGGATTACATCTATACTTATGCCGAGCAAATGCACCGGGTTTTCGACTTGACCCAAAAAATTCTGAGATGGCAATAGAATGTGTTGAGTAACATAGGGAGATAAAATAAAAGCGATTTTTGTGGGATAAAAGGAAGGGAGGGCAGGTGCCATTCATCACCTTGCCCTCCCTGGGGGAGATACCTAAAACAAAAGTCTCCGATAAGTTGCGAAAGAAGGAGTTCTCTCGATGTGTTGCGAAACAAAAAGTTTCTTGATGAGTTGAGCTGGATTATTCGCTATAAGGGAATGGGGATTATCCGGCAGCAGGTATAGGGGTTATTCGGCGACGTAGGTGTAGAAGAAGTTTTCGGTGTCGGAGCCGTAGAGTTTGTGCTCGGCGGTGACGCATCCGTTGGCATCGAAATCGAATGTGAAGGTCGAGCCGGTGTCGGAGTAATCCCACTGGTTGGATGTGTGGAGGTTGGTGCAGGCTTTGCCGAAGAGGCCGCTTTCAACGAACCATCGGCTTGCGCCGATGCCTTCGGCTGTGATGGCATGGCATCCGCCCACGTTGAGCGACGAATCGTAGGTGTGGAGTTTCCATACCTCGGCACCGTCCTTGAGTTTGCTCCAGCGCATGAGGTTGCCGTCCTGGATGTCGCAGTTCACGGCCACTTCGCCGTTCTTGCATACCTGAATCAGGTAGCCGTCGGCGTCGTAGAGATAGTCGTAGGTGGTGGAGCCGTCGATGAGCTGTGCCACATAGCCTTTGTCGTTGAGGGTGATGTCGTAGTCGTTCTTGCCGCGTACCTGCAGGGTCGTGCCGTTGTAGGTGAAGTTCCATTCGCGGTCGAGGTCGCCGGTGGCTGTGCCGTCGACGGTGCGGTAGATGCGTTTGGGTGTCCAGTCGGCGTTGTATTCATAGAACCAGGTATCCCAGTCATCGCCGAACGATGCCACGTGATAAACCTTTGCGGTCTGCGGTTTGCCGAGGGTGGTGAAATTGATTGTGGTGTACTCAGAATCCTCGAAATACTGTGAGTAGTCGCGGCGTGCCTTAACGCTGAAGGTATAGGTGGTTTCGGGGGTGAGGCCTTCGAGTGTCACGGAGGGTTCGTAGGTCATCATTTCGGGGCCGTTGTTCACGGTGTAGACGTACATGTTGGCGTTGGCGCACTTTTTCCATGAGAGCACAGCAGTGTTGTGTGTGAGTTGGGGTGCCTGCATCATGGGGGTCTCAAGCACGTTGGTGTCGGGATGGTCGGGGTCGTCGCTGCAGGAGTTGAAACCCATCACGATGGCTGCCGCAGCAAGCCATAAAGCGAATTTTTTCATAAAGCGGTTTAAGGTTATGGTTATTGATGTTTTTATTCAAATTCACTTAGGAGATTTGACGGAATGTCAGTTGCCGGCCCAGACTATGCATGCCAGACCGAGGATGAAGAGCACGAACATTGCTGCCAGAAGTTTGTTGACCACGGCAGGTGCGCCCTTGAATTCCTTCCAGATGAACACACCCCAGATGGCTGCGATCATGGGCGCTCCCTGTCCGAGAGCATAGGATACGGCCGGACCAGCCTCGCCTGAGGCGATGTAGCTGAATGCGGTGCCGAGTCCCCATATGGCTCCGCCGAGCATGCCGCAGAGATGGGTGGGGAAGGAACCTTTGAAGTAGGCCGAATAGCTCACCGGAGCGCCGGTGAATGGGAACCGCATGGCCAGGGTGTTGAACACGAAGTTGCTGAGCAGCACGCCGATTGAGAAGATGAAGATGGCTCCGTAGGGGGTGAGCATGCCGGGGGCGGGGTCCGCGAAGTTGTTGATGTCCATGCCCATGACCACAAAGCGGTAGAAGAGCGACATGAGCACACCTGCTATGAGGGCGATGATGATGCCTTTCTTGCGGGTGTCGGTGCCGTCGGAATCGGCAGTCTTGGGCATCTTGCCCGATGCCATGCCGTTGCAGATGATGGCAACAACCACCAGAGCCACGCCGCCGAAGAGCAGCCAGGGGTTGCCGGAGGGGACGCCGATGTAGTTCACTATCACGCCGAGCACAAGTGCCAGACCCACGCCGAGGGGGAATGCCACGGCCATGCCGGCGAGCGAGATGGAGGCGGACAGGAGGATGTTGGAGGCATTGAAGATCACACCGCCGAGAATCACCCAGCCGATGGCGCTCCAGGAAGCCTGCGAGAGGTCGGTGCAGAAACTGCGACCTTCCGAACCGAAGCTGCCCATTGTGAATCCGAGCAGCAGGGTGAACAGCACCATGCCTATCACGTAATCCCAATAGAAAAGTTCGTAGCGCCAGTTTTTCGATACAAGTTTCTGGGTGTTGCCCCAGGAGCCCCAGCAAATCATGGTGATGAAGCAGAAAATCACTGCCAGAGCATAGTTGTTGACTGTAAACATGGATATTGAGGGGTTAAGATATTTATTTCTGAAATAATATGGTCTGGAGAAAGATGTAAATGTAGCGGAGAGTCAGAGCGGGGGTCAGATGTGGATGCGCTGGTCGATGAACCGCAGCCATTCCTCCCATTCGGGCATGAACTGCAGCGAATCGGGTGCATGGGCGCCCACGCGGTACTGGTGACTGATGTCAAGTCCGCGCAGAAGCACGTGAAGGTCGCTTGCCCATCTGTAGTCAGGCGATGACGGGTTCTGGTCGAGCCACACGCGCGGGTAATGGCGATGTGATTTGAGCAGTCCGGCAAACGTCTGCGGGGAAGTGGAGCCTTCCGTCGGGTTGGTCAGTACCACTGCGGTGAACCAGGGTTCGGTGGCGAGCAATCCGGCCAGGAAGTCGGGAGAACCGCCGCAGTCAACGAGTGCACGAAACCGGCGGTCGGCACGCAGTTGTCTGCATTCATGCTCGATGGTCTGAATAGAATCCGAGGGGGAAAGGAAACAGAGCGCCATGGGCCTGATCTCGCCGCGAGATGCCATCGCGTCCGTGCGTTTCACCAGGCTTTCCTTCTCCTGAGGCGAAAAGGCGCCGCGGACGTAAAGCACCGGATAAAGCCTGTTGGAAGCGGCGTTGGCTGCAGGCAACCAAATGGTTGAATTTGCAGCCTTGATCTGGCGTGGTGACGGGTCAGCCTTGTCAGACTTGTCGGACGAAGTGGACTGGAAGAGGGTGGAGGAGAGTTCTGCCATAGCCTGACGCAGCCCCTTGTTCATACATTCGAAATCGTGGCCGCCCGAGCGCACGCGGTAGGTGTGCGGGATGCCGCGGCTCACAAGTGTGCGGTGCAGCATTTCCGACGGAGCGGCAAGTGTGTTTTCGAGGTCGCCGATGTCGATGGTCAGGTTGACACTTGAAAGTGCTTTGGCATCGAGCTTGTGCGCAAAATGAAGAGGCGAGCGGTCGCGGTAGTATTGTGTGATGCGGTCGAAACCGGTCAGACCGGCGCCGCCGAATGTGCGTCCCCATTGTTTTTCCCAGGCATCCTGCGGCCCTTCGGTGGCATAGACCGAATCGGTGCGCATCGACGGTGAAAAGGATATCACAGTGCCGAATTTCTCGGGGTTGCGCAGCCCGAGGGTCATAGCCCCGAATCCACCCATTGAGAAGCCGGAGATAACGCGGTTTTCGCGTCCGGGCAGTGTGGGGTAGATGGAATCGATGGACTGTATGAATTCAGTTGTGAAGAACGTCTCGTATGGGAGCGAGCCGTCGGCGGCATCGGAATAATAGCTAAGATAGCCGTCGGGCATCACCACTATCATCTCCGGCATTTCGCCGCGCTGCATCATTCCGGCCACATCGGTATACTCGAGACATGAACTGTGGTCGCCACCGACGCCGTGGAGCATGTAGAGCACAGGATAATGTTTGCCCTTGTCGGCATCGGCGGGAATTACCACGGAGTAGGCCACATCATGTCCGAGAACGCTGCTTTGCAGGCGGCAATTCTCAAGTTCCACAGGGCGTACGGCCGCAGATGCCGTGATGGCCGCGGCAGCAAACAGGACAGACAGGACAGATACTTTTTTCATTGCGGTTGAGTTTTATTATGTACGGTGATTAGATTGGGATGCGTGAGGAGATGAGCTGCAGCACGTTTGTGAGGCCATAGTCGGCGCAGACGGCATTGTCGGTGCCGTTGTGAACGCGGTATTCCACGTTGGCGCCAAGGTCGCGCAGAGTGCAGAATGTGGAGAACACGGCGTGGTGATTGGTGCCGTTGTCAGTGATGTCGAGAACATAGAGCCCGGCTGCCGGAGTGGCATTTTCAGGCATGGCAAGGTCGGAATCGTACAGCCCGAATCCGGCTATCTTGCGGCCGTTCCAGGCAAACGGAGCGAAGAGCGAAAGGCCGTTGCCGCTTGCCAGCATCCATCGGCCGGAATCGGTGATGGAGATGCCCAATGTGCTTTCCACCGCGCTGAAAACCGCGTCGGCATCGACTGATGCCGCATCGGTTGTGTTCACCACGGCAAGCGCCACGTTCTTGGCCTGAAGCGTGGAGGCCATCAGAGTGGCGCAGCGTTCGGGTGTAATTGATGCAGCACCGGATCCGATTTCCATGTAGACCACGCGCGAGCTTGAATTGGCCTTGAATCCTGCGCCGGTGAACAGTGCTGTGGCGCAGGGTGCGTTCTGCACCTGAACTGTGGCGGGTGCGTTGCCGGAGGGGATGGTGACTGCGGTAATTTCAGGATATGTGCCTCCGCTATAGGCAGTGCTGAACAGTGCCAGACCCTCGCGGAGCCCTTCGCGCCAGTAGGTGGTGGTGTGGGCGCCGTTGCGTACACGGAATTCGTGGGCTATGCCCTGTGTGCGCAGTATGGAGTGCAGTTCGCCGCTGCCGGCATAGAGGCGTTCCTCGTCGTCGCCGCAATCGAGCAGAATGTTGAGCGAGGCGAAGCGTGAAGCCGGTTCGTCGGCAAAGAAATGGAGCGGACAGAGCGATTTGTAGTGTGAGGTGAGCCTGGCTTCGCCGGTGGTGCCGCTGCCGCCGAAGATGTCTCCCCACTGGCTGTCCCACGAGCCGAGTGTGCGGTACTGTTCGTCGGTGTTCATCGACGGGCTGAGCGAGATGCAGGTGCCGAACACGCCGGGATTCTTGCCGGCAAGGGCAAGCGCTCCGAAGCCACCCATCGAGTAGCCTGCCACAGCACGGCCTTTAGCCTCGGCCACAGTGGGGAGCATGCGGTCAACGAGCGGGATGAGTTCGTTGACAATCATGTCCATGTAGTTGAATCCGCCGTCGTACCGGTTGACGTAATAGGAGTTCCAGCCCTGAGGCATGACGTAGATCACGGGGCCTGTAAGTCCGGAGGTACGTGCGTTGGCGTCGACCTGCTGGATGTCGAAATGACCGGGTCCCCACGACGTGTGGGAGTCGCCGTAGCCATGCAGGAGATAGACCACGGGGAATTTAGCCGTGGGGTCTGAAAGATATTCGGCGGGTACAAGCACGTTGTAGTTTACTTGGCGCCCGAGAGTTCGGCTCTGAAAATTAAGGTCGGGGTTCCAGCGCTGGGAGAATGTAGCTTTAGCCGGAGGAGTTGGGGGCACCGGTTCCGGGGCTTCGCCCTCGTCGCCGCCGCACGATGCAGTGAGCGCCAGCGACGAGACCAAGCCGGAAATGAACAGGAATCGTTTCAGGGATTTTATGCCCTTGTCGAGAATTTTCATCGTTGAATGGAATGGGAAGAATCTTGTTTTAGGTAAGGATGACTGTGGTCTGTCAGGGCTTTATGGGCTTGACAGGCTGCGGGCCGTAGACAATTATATCCTTGCACTGAACGGCATAGCCCGGCGCGGGGTTGAGCCAGCGGATGGTGAGGGTGTGGTCGCCGTCGGTGAGGTCGTAGGTGTGGAAGATGTCGTATTTGCGGGTGATGTAGTCGAGAGGCATCGTGAAGGTTTCGACAGTCTTGCCGTCGATTACCGCTTCGAGCTGTGCCACATAATTGTCGGGGAGCGAAGCGATGTCGCGGCGCACCATGCCCTGCAGAACAATGCCGTTTCCGTGGAAGTTCCATGAGCGTTGGCCGTTCTCGATGTCGCCTTTCACCACGCGGCGTTCGGTGGGATAGATGCCCTCGAACGATTGCTCGAGAGCCACCGGTTCGGGCTGCTGGATGGTGAATTCCACAGTCTCCTCGGTGATTTTTCCGCCGTTGGCTGTCACGATTTTTTCGAGCAGACCGAGGGTGGTCTCATAGCTTGTGGCCAGTGAGATTTCGGTGTAGGGGAAGTTGATGTTCTCGCACCGTTCGATGGCCGGTTTCCAGAAGTCGGGCAGCTTTTCATAGCCGTAGATCACTCCGAGAATACCTCCGGCAGTGGCGGGATTGCAGTCGCTGTCCTGGCCGCAGCGGGTGGAGATGTCCATGGTGCGGAAGAAGTCGCCTTCGCCGTAAAGCAGGCCGATGACGCAGTAGGCGGCATTGATTGTGGCGTCGATGTCAAAGCCGTTCCACACTCCTTCGGGGCAACCTTTCTCGTTGGTGTATTTCTGGTCGATGGCCAGCCAGCACTGTTTCCAGTCGGAGGGGTTCTTGCGCCAGAAGTCGATTACATCGGCTATGCAGCGGTGGAAGTTGGCTTCCTCGGGGATGGTGCGGAGAGCCTGCTCCACGATGGTGGGGATATCGTCGCACACATATGCCAGTGTGTATAGAGCGCTTACGTAGACGCCGCCATAGAAGCCGTCGCCGTAGTTCATGATGTGGCCGATCCTGTCGGAGATGCCGGAAGCTGAATTGGGCATACCGGGGCAGATCATGCCGATAAAGTCGGCCTCGATCTGGAAATCGATGTCGTCGGCATGCGGGTTGTTCTTCCAGTGGCCGGATGCCGGCGGCATGATGCCGTTGAGAATGTTGTAGCGAGCGGCCTGGTTGGCGTGCCACAGCTTGTAGTCGGCGTTGGCGAATGCCTTGGCGTAGCTTTCGGCAGGGGCATCGATGCCTTCGGCAGCCATAACCTCCATGAATGTGAGGTCCATGTACACATCGTCGTACAGGCCTGGATCCTCGGCGAATATGTCCTTGCAGTAGTCATCGTACCATATGATGGGGATGCTGTCATTAATCATGCCCCCTTTGTACTTGAATTCGGTGGGGCCGCCGTAGGTGCAGCCTATGGTCTGTGCGGCCCATCCACCCTTGATTTTGTCGAGGAGCGTGGTCTTGTCGATGGTAAATGTGGTGCCGTAGGGGATTTCGGCCGCTTTGTGGCGGGAGTTTTCGCCACAGCCGGATAGGAGAGCGACTGTGCATGATGCCGCTACAGTTGCGGTTATGATGATATTTTTCATTTCAGGTTGGAATAGAAGCGGTTGGTGTTGGGATGGTCGGAATAGAACATGATGTCGTTGATGCGGATGGTGTACTCCTTGTTGGGGTTTGTCCACACGAGGCGCACGGTGTGATGGCCCTCGGGGAGGAGATACTTCCATGCCGGTTCCACACGGCGGTCGGTGTTGCGCATAGGCATCCTGGCCACGTGGTCGAGTTTGCCGTCGATCCATACCTCCACGTTTGCCACATATTTGTCGTCGGGTTCGGCCAGACCGAACACTTCGGAGCCGATGTGGCGGATGGACACGCGGTTGATGTAGTCCTTGTTGATGTGACGCAGGCAGCAGATGTTGCCCCAGATCACGAAGCCGTTGCCGGTGAATGAGAATTCAAACTCCTTGTCGAAGAATGCATCGAAGCGTTCGCGAATCAGGGGATAGGTGTTGGTGAAGTTCTGTTCGAGCGGAAGCACGGCGGGAGTGGCGGTGGGAATCACCACTTTGTCGGCTGTGACTTCGCCTCCGTTCTTAGTGATTAGCTGCAGGGCCTGGTTGAAACTCATGCTGTAGCTTGACGCGAGCGACATGTCTGTGCCCTCGAAATTGAGGTCCTCAACCTCTTTCAGCGGGTCGAGCCAGAAGGCGGGGATGCCGTCGTAGCCTTTCATCACGCCGAGCACACCGCCGGCGGTGGCGGGGTTGCAGTCGGCATCCTGACCGCAGCGCGCAGCTATGTCGAGGGTTTCGGTGAAGTCGCCGTTGCCGTAGAGCATGGCCAGCGCAACGAATGCCGAGTTGAGCTTGGCATCGATGTTGAAACTCAGGAAGGCGCCTTTGGGGCAGCCGACGTCGATGTTCCAGTTGCGTTGCAGGTATTCCCAGCATGCCACCCAGTCGGATGGATGGAGGCGGTGGAAATCGAGCACATCGCGGATGCAGCGGTGGAATGTGCTTTCGGCAGGAATGGGGGCGAGGGCGGCTTCCACAATGTCACGGGGATTGTCGAGATAGAAGGCTGTGGAGTAGAGGCCGGCCACGAAGGCACCGCCGTAGAAACCGTCGCCTGAGTTCATGATGTGACCCACTTTGTCGGCGATGTCAAGCGCCTCGGAGTGAAGCCCCGGAGCCATGAGGCCGATGAAGTCGGCTTCGATCTGGAAATCAAGATCGTCGGCATGCGGATTGTTGAGCCAGTTGCCTGAGGCCGGAGGCATGATGCCCTGACGGATGTTGTAGCGTCCGGCCTGGTTGGCGTGAGCCAGATGATAGTCGGCGTAGGCGAAGTGCTTGGCGAGCTGCTCCTGGGTGCAGTCGAGACCGAGTTTCTCGAAAGTCTCCACAAACGTGCAGTCGTTGTAGATGTCGTCGAACAGTCCTGGCTTTTTCTCCCACCAGTATTTCACTATGTGGCTCGACCAGGGGATAGGCTGATAGGACTGGGTGTAGGAACCGGTGAATTTGAATTCAACCGGGGCGCCGAACACCACACCGATGGTCTGGCCTGCCCAGCCGCCTTTTATCTTGTTCATCAGCTCGTCCTTGCTCATTTCCACGCGGCCGGAAGCAGGTGCGGCCAGTGCCGTGAGCGATGCGGCTGAAAGTGCGAGTGTCAGAATTAATTTGTTCATGGTCAAAGAAATGCAAGAAGAGAGCGTTTCGAAAAATGGAAGGAGAGAGTGGTGTTTCTAAGGTAAGAAAGGGAGAGGAGAAGAGCAATGTAGGCTTGTCAGCGTGGCATGTCGTAGACGCCAAGCTCGGTGATGGATATGAAATTTGAAACGTTCTTGGTGTATTTGTTCCAGTGGTACTGGTAGGTGGTGTCGAACAGCACGCGGATGCCCTTGGTTTTTACCGGAGCGAATTCCAGCAGGAACTGGGCGAAATGTGGCTGGAAGAACACGATGTCGGTTTTTGGCAGCTCGGGAGTGGAGGTGTAAGTGCCCACATCGCGCCAGCGTCCGTCGCCGTCGAGATACTGGATGTTGAGGCTTGAGAACCATCCGCCGAATTCCTCGAGGCAACCGGTGTTAAGCTCGATCATGTCGATGGTCTGGGGAGTGTTCCAGCCGTAGCCGAAGTAGTCGATCTTGGGGGCGTTGGATTTTGAGGCAAGCGAGTAGAACACCGAGCCGGCGCCTTTCTTCACACCGTCGTTGATAACGTCCACGGTCTTGGCATACATGGGCTTGCCGAAGGTGATCCAGCAGGAATCGAGCACGGCTTCATTGAGCTCACGCACGTTGGCATAGATGGTGTCGGCTTTCATGGCCAGGTTCTCCGGTTTTACGACGATGTTGAAATCCTTGCTGAGCTCCTTGCCGTTGCCTTTCAGGCGGAGGGTTATGTCGTATTTGCCGGCCTTGGTGGGTGTGCCGTCAAGGCGTCCGTCGGCGAATGTCAGACCCGGAGGAAGTGTGCCGCCGGTGAGTGTCCAGCTGTAGTTGCGGTTGGCCGTGCAGGCAAAATCGTAATCGGCTTTCATCCCCACGGTGAGGTCGGGCATGGGTCCGATGCAGAATTCCAGCGGCGGATTGAATGTGGCCTTGGGGTTGATGTAGACAGTGTTGCCTTTCACGCTGCCACCGTTGGCCTTGATCACCGCGATGGCCTGGGTATAGGTGCGGTCGATCATGTCGTTGATTGAAGCGTCGGGCATGTCGAAGCGTGTGATGTTGATGTAGCGGTCGTTGAAGGGTTTGGTCCATCCCTCCACGGGCATAGTGAGCGATGCGGGCAGTTTGTCTGCGCCCATTATGATGCCGAGGATACCGGAAACTGTGGCAGCCTGGTTGTCGCAGTCGAAGCCCATGGCGCAGGAGAGGTCGAGAGTGCGCTGGAAGTCGCCGTTGCCATAAAGCATGGCCAGGATGCCCATGAGGCCGTTGAGGTCGGCGTTCCATATGGTTTTGGTCATGGGATCCTCGTTGACGTAATATTCGTCGGCGATGATCTGGCGGGCTTTGACCCAGTCGTTGGGGTACTGGCGGAAGAGGTCGAGGCATTTTTTCACTCCGAGGGTGTAGCGGTCGTTCTCTGGGAGATATTTGAGGCCCTTCTCGATGAGTTTTTTCACATCTTTTTCGAAGAAAGCTTCGGCGTACATGGCTCCGTAGAGTGCAGTAGGCTGTACGGCCCAGGAGTCGCTGGTGATGCGTGCCGCCCAGTCACTTTTGCCCACGGCATAGGCAGGCATGCCCGGGGCGGTGTAGGCCCAGATTTCGTTGATGAGCTGCGGGTCGATCTGATACCAATGTGGGTTGAGGTCCTGGCGGCCGGTGAACGGAGGTGTGTAGCCAAGGTGCATCAGGCCGAGTGCGGCACGGTTGGCCAGCCACACACGGTCGCGGATGTGGTGCATCCATCCCTGGCGCATCTGGGCGTAGGTGGGATCGATGCCATATTTTTCCATCAGCGTGAGGTAGATGTACTCCACGTCGGTATCGTCGTCGGAGAATGCTCCGTCATATTTCTTGAGCTTGTCGATGTTCTTGGTGTAGCCGAAGGGGAAGCGCGATTCGGGGGCTGGCTCGTCAACGAATTTGTTCTCGAACGGGAGGCCGTAGATGTTGCCGACCATCTGGCCGATCCAAGCGCCGGCGATTTTGTCACGGAGTACGTCGGACGAAATTTTTTCGGCTGCTGTGGCACCGGCCGAGATGCCGAGGGCTACGGCGGCCGCCGCGAGGCAGTGGGTGAGGTGTTTCATTGTCAGTTTTTTCGGTAGCTGTGAGTTTGTTGGTTGAAGGATGTGATGTGGAGAAGAGCGGGATTGCAAGCCGGAGAAAGGCGGGGAATAAACAGAGCTTATGAAAACGATTGAGCCCCCGCCTTTCCGGCGTAGAAATGGAAAAGTGATGTTAGTTGTAGTAGGGATTTTGAGAGAGGCGCGGGTTGGCGTTGAGGATTTCCGAGGGGATGGGGAAGAGTTCGCGGAATGTGTCGGATTCCTGTGCGGGATGAGCCCATGACTGCTGGAGATATTTCCCGAAGCGGATCATGTCCTCATGGCGCCATCCTTCCCATGCCAGTTCGCGTCCGCGTTCGGCGTAGAGAGCGTCGAGGGTGAGCTGTGCGGCCGAGAAGGGCTGCAGACCGGCACGTGTGCGGATTTTCTGCAGTTCGGCCATTTCGGCAGCCTGCGGAGCCTTGTTCTGACGCACAAGGGCTTCGGCGTGCATGAGAATGACGTCGGCGTAACGGAAGATGGCGAAGTCGTTGTCCATGCAGGTTTCGCCCGATGTGAGCATACCGTCGGTCTGATAGGACCATTTGCAGATGCGGGCACCGTCAAATTTGTCGCGTCCGCCGTTGGCGTTGTAGAATTTCGTTTCGGGGAATACGGGGTTGTAGCTCATCTGCTCGCCATTTACCATGATGGGCTTGCCGTTTACATCTACCTGGGGCCCGTGGAGCCAGGTGAGGTCGCGGCGGAGGTCAGCCTCTTCATATGTCTGGAAGAAGTCGGGCTGGCAGATGAATCCCGACCATGGTGAGGCGGAGATGTTGAACGTGGCGCACGATTCAGGTTCGAGAGTGAGTGTGTAGAGATAGAACGAACGGCTTCCGGAGGGGATTGCGGCGTTGTCGTAGACAATCACGAAGATGTTCTCCTTGGAGTTCTCGTTCTTGACGGCGAAGTTTGTGGCATAGGAATCCTCGATGATGTAGTCGCCTATGTCCATTACGGCCTTGGTGGCCTGCTCGGCCTGAGCGTACATGGGGGTTCCGAACCAACGCTCTGCGTTGAGATACATTTTGGCGAGGATGCAGTAGGCTGTGGCCTGGTTGGCGCGTCCGTAGTTGGTGGCGGCGGGATGACGGTCGAGTTTGGAGATCAGCTCGTCCGACAGTTCGCCAAGGAGGAAGTCGAAGATGAAACGGCGGTCCTTCTGTTCGGGGTAGCCTGTGTCGGTATAGTTGATTGTGAAGGGGATGTTGCCCCAGTTGGCCATCGCCTCGTAGTAGAAGAAGGCGCGGAGGGTCTTCATTTCGGCCAGAATCTTGTCCTTGCCTTCGAATTCGATGTCGGACAGTTCGGTTTCGTAGATAATCTCGTTGCAGGCTGCGATGCCGTTGAAAATCCAGTCCCAGCCTTTCTTGAGCAGACGGTTGGATGAGGGGATAATGTTGTTCTGCACTTCCTGGTAGCGTCCGCCGTCATACCATTCGCCGGTGTTGGTGGTAGGTACGGCACATTCGTCGGAAGCCAGCAGCAGGAATGTCCAAAGGCTCTGCTCGGCGTTGTAGCCCTGCATTTTGGTGTAGGCGCGTCCGGCGTTGGCCACGAGTTCTTTTTCGTTCTTGAAAAAGTTGTCCATCGGCATGTCGCTGTAGACGGTTTCGTCCAGATCGGTGCAGGCACCAAGAGCGATTGCGCCGGCCAGGCCGAGGGCAAAGTTCTTTATGGTAGTTTTCATTGTGATGTTTCGCTTTTTGAATTTCGAAATTTACAGAAGTGGGTGTTGTGGAGAGAGAGAAACGTGTGTGGACTCGCGTCAGAAGCGGGCTGTCACGCCGAATGTGAAATCGGTGGTGCGGGGATAGTAGCTCAGACCTTCCAGACCGGGTTCGAGGCCGGTGATGCCCACTTCGGGGTCAACACCTTTGTACTTGGTGATTGTGAACACGTTCTGTGCGGTGAAATTCAGGCGCAGCGAGCGGATGTATTTCGAGGGGAAGTTGAATGTGTAGCCGAGTGTGAGGTTGTCCATTTTGAGGAATGATGCGTCCTCAAGGTACTTCGACGAGTATTTTGCTCCAAGTTCGGTGTGGCCCTGGTCGTTGAGCCATTCGGACGAGATGTTGTTCAGGCCGATGCGGTCGAGGTTGGAGTAGCGCATGCCCATTTCGTTGAGCACCTTTCCGCCGAGCGACGCACGCAGCGAGAAGCTGAGGTCCCAGTGGCGCCAGTTGAAGGTGTTGGTCCAGTTCATTGTCACCTTGGGATAGGCGCATCCGAGTTTCACCCACTGGTCCTCAGGCACGGTGCCGTCGTCGCCCTGACCCAGCAGCACGTCCTTGCCGTCGGTGTCGGTGCCGAGGAAAATCGGGCCGTAGAATGTGCCGAGCGATTCACCCTCGATGAGGCGCTGAGTGTTGCATTTGCCTGTGGTCGACCATCCCACCTTGTAGGTTCCGTTCTGGAACTCCTCGTTGGTGAATTTGTCGAGTTTGTTGGTGTTGTGTGCGATGAGGTAGGTGGTGCTCCACTGGAAGTCCTTGGTCTGCACGGGGATGGCGGAGATTGTGAACTCCACGCCGCGGTTGGTTACCTTGCCTACGTTGGTGAAGAGGGTGTTGTAGATGTAGGGGGGAGTGGGCACGGTGTAGTTGTAGAGCAGATTGTCGGTGGTGCGGTGGTAGTAGTCGAAGGTGAAGCTCAGTCGGCTGTTGAACATCTGTGCGTCCAGACCGATGTTGAACTCTTTCTTCTTTTCCCACTGCAGGTCGGGGTTGGGGTTGGATGCGGGCTGGTAGGTGTTGATCCACTGTCCGTTGTACCAGAACTTGCCGGCTGTGGTCATGAGGATGAGCGACTTGTAGTTGGAGAAGTCCTGATTGCCGGTCACACCGTAACCTCCGCGGATCTTGAGTTCGTTGAGCCATTCGATGTCGCGCATGAAAGCTTCGCGGCTTATGCGCCATCCGAGCGAAACGGCCGGGAACCAACCCCATTTGTTGTTCTTGCCGAAGCGGCTCGAACCGTCGCGGCGCAGGGAGACGGATGCCAGGTAGCGCTGGTCGTAGTTGTAGAGGATTCGGCCGAAGAAACCGATGTAGGTGTGCGATTCCTTGTAGGAGTCCATCGAAGCCTTGGCGTTGAGCAGGCCTGTGCCCGAACCCATGTCGTTCACTCCGAGGTCGTCGAAGTCGAAGCCGACGTTCGACATGCTTGCCGAGTTCTCGGTGCCTTTTTCGTATGTGTAGCCCACGAGAGCCTGCAGCGAGTGCTCGCCGAATGAGCGGATGTACTGCAGCGTGGTTTCGAACTGTGTGTTGTTGTTCTTGTAGTTGCTCTGCTCGGCGCTGCCGTCGGTTCCGATGATGCTGGGATAGTAGTGCGAGCTGTAGGTCTGCGATTCGTTGCTTTCGCGCGAGAGGGCCAGGAAGGCATCCCATTTCAGACCCTTTACGGGCTTGATGTTGAGGGTGACGCGTGCGTTGCCGCCGAAGTTGTCGTTGACGGTAGTCGATTCACGTTCGTTGATCATGGCCACCGGGTTGTAGTATTCCATAGCCTCGATGCGGTAGTAGCCTCCACTGGTTGAATTCGAGGGATCGTAGACCGGTTCGGTGGGGTTATGGATGAATGCCTGCTGGAAGGCGGATGTGTTCGATGGATTGTACTTGCGGTGGTTTATGAACAGGTTGAGGTCGATGTCGACCCATCCTTCAAGGAGGCTCTGGCGGATGTTGGTGCGTCCGGCAATTTTTTCATAGTCGTTGCCGCGCTGCACGCCTTCGGCCTTTTCATAGTTGATGGATGTGAAGTGTGAGAACTTCTCTGTGCCGCCTGACAGCGACAGTGTGTGCTTGTGGCTGATGGGTGTGCGGGTGATTTCGTCGAACCAGTCGGTGTCGGCACCATATTTCGACGAGCTCATTTCGGGGCGGTAGGTGTCGACCACGTAGTTGAATTCCGAAGCTGTGAGGGGTTTTGCGCGGCGTGTCACCTTGCCCACGGTGAACAGGCCCTCATATGTTACCTCCGCACGGCCTTCGCGTGCACGGCGTGTGGTGACGATAATCACACCGTTGGTGCCTCGTGTACCGTAGATGGCCGCTGCCGAGCCGTCCTTGAGCACGTCAATGCTCTCGATGTCCTGCGGGTTGATGTTGCGGATGTCGGCACCAGCCACACCGTCGATGATAACGAGCGGGCCCTGGCCTGCCGAGAGTGTGTTGGTGCCTCGGAGCAGGATTTCATATTTGGCTGTGGGATCGGCGCCCGAGGGGTTCACGATCTGCAGACCGGCCACCTTGCCCTGGAGCATGCCCATTGCGTTTGAATAGGAGCCGGGGTTGAGGTCCTCTTTTTTCATGCTGGCCACGGAGCCGGTGAGTTCTTTCTTGGTTGATGTGCCGTAGCCGATGACCACGATTTCGTCGAGCATTTCGGAGCTTTCGGCAAGCACGATGTTGAGTTTGGTGCGGTTGTCGACAGGCACCTCGGCGGTCTTGTAACCTACGGCCGAAACGGTGAGCACGTCGGTTGGGCGTGCCGAGATGTTGAAGTCGCCGTCGATGCCGGTGGCAACTCCGGTTTTGGTGCCTTTCACAATCACGCTTGCGCCGATTACGGGTTCGTTCTGCCCGTCAACCACGGTGCCGCTGATTACGGACTGTGCGGTAGCCGCCGGAGCTATCAATAAGGCAAGTGCGAACATGCACAGTGCCGTGGCAAATTTGATTGCACTCGGTTTCATTAAATTGGGGTATTAGAGTTTGTGTGACAGTTGATTGTTTATTTCAGGTTGTGGAAGGGAGAGGGTGGCGGGTTGTGTGGTGCGGTGCATTCAGAATTCGCCGATTTCATGGCGGAAGGGGATTGACTGCTGTGCGCCCATGCGTGTCACGGAGATGGAAGCTGCCTTGTTGGCGAACTCGATGGCGCGCCGCATTGGCTCGCCTTCGGCAAGAGCAACGCAGAGGGCTCCGCAGAATGTGTCGCCTGCGGCAGTGGTGTCCACGGCCTTTACCTTGAAGGAGGGAATCTCCAGGCAGTCGCCGTTCTCGCAGATAAGGGCGCCCTTGCTGCCGAGGGTGAATATCACGGTTTTCACACCCATGGCATGTATGGCGCGGATGGCTGCATCTTCCGATGCGCTGTCGGTGATGGTGATGCCGGAGATGGCTTCGGCTTCGGTCTTGTTGGGGATGATGATGTCAACGTTGGCCAGCAGCGATGCAGGCAGCGGACTCTTGGGGGCGGGGGCGGGGTTGAGAATAACGGTTACTCCGTGGCGTTTGGCCACCTCGGCTGCGCGTGCCACGGTTTCCACCGGTGTCTCGAGCTGCATGATCACCAGGGCTGCGCGGGCTATGTCTGCTTCTGCGGCATCGATGTCGGCCGGTGTGAGGGCCGCGTTAGCTCCGGATGCCACGGCGATGGAGTTCTCTCCTGAGGCATCGACATTGATGAGCGCCACGCCCGAGGGAAGGTCGGCCGATACACCCACGTGTGTGGTGTCTATGTTTACTTGCTTTAACAGTTCAATGGTCTGGGTGCCGAAGATGTCGTTGCCGACTTTGGCCACAAACATGGTGTCGCCTCCGAGTTTGGCGGCCGCCACGGCCTGATTGGCGCCTTTTCCACCCTGATTCATCATGAAGTTGCCTCCAAGCACCGTTTCGCCTGGACGAGGCATCCTGTCGGTGCGTATCACCATGTCGGTAT
>DBFWRP010000356.1:0-4173 GCA_048222005.1 Muribaculaceae bacterium
ATTGGGAAAAACCTGCCGACGTGTGGGCCAAAGTTAAAGAGGAAATCAATGAATTCTCGGCCGAAGCTACTGCAGCCGAAGCCGGCACTCCCCTAACTGCCGAGCAGCAGAAACGGATGGAGGCTGAAATGGGCGATGTGCTCTTCTCCCTTATCAACGCAGCCCGCCTTTACGGCATACATCCCGAAGCCGCACTGGAACGCACCAACAAAAAATTCATCTCCCGTTTCAACCACATGGAAGCTGCCGCCAAAGCTCAAGGCCAAAACTTCCGTGAGATGAATCTCGAACAGATGGACGCTCTCTGGAACGAAGCGAAAAAAGCAGAACAATAAACTTTTCCGCTTCACGCCGGTCAAATCAATTGAACCTCTTTCCACATATAAAACCACTTAACAACTATGAAACCTTTGAAACTGGCAGCCATCGTGGCCCTCTGCTCCGCTTCCACACCGATTGTAAGCCCCACGGCATACGCACAGGTGCAGCAGCTTGACGCCGAGATCAACATCATACCCGACAAAACTATAAATACCGACGACGGCATACGGATATCACTGTGCCTGGTGGGAATTCCCCACACATCGCAGCGCATCGACAGCATCGACCTCATTGTTGGGAAGCAGAAAATTGCCGCCACCGACATCGACGGTGTAGATTTCGAGCGCTATTTTCAGTTTGAGGACGACGGCGTGCAGGTGATCGAAGTGGACTTCCCGTTCAAGGGGCAGCTTCCCAAGACCGCCGAGCTGATTTTCCACACGGTCAAAGGCGACATCCTCGCCCCTGCACGACAGTAAGTCCCACCCTGCCCCTCCTCCCCGCCACGTCTGTATTCCGCCGTTAAAAGTAACCTCCAAATTTCACCACATTGAAAGTCTGCATAACAGAGAAACCGAGTGTAGCCAAAGACATAGCCGCAATTTTAGGTGCATCAGAGCGTCACGACGGCTATTTTGAGGGTAACGGCTATCAGGTCACCTGGACATTCGGACATCTGTGTACACTCAAGGAGCCGGCCGACTACACCGACTATTGGAAACGATGGAACCTCAGTTCCCTCCCCATGCTTCCGCCGAAATTCGGCATAAAGCTCATAAACGACCGAGGATACGAACATCAGTTCAATGTCATCAAGTCACTTTCCGAGAATGCCGAGGAGATAATAAACTGCGGCGATGCCGGCCAGGAGGGTGAACTGATACAACGATGGGTCATGCAGAAAGCCGGTGTGAAGTGTCCGGTGAAACGTCTGTGGATATCATCGCTCACCGACCAGTCCATTCGCGAAGGATTCAGCCGCCTCAAACCGTCGGCCGACTTCGACAACCTCTACCATGCGGGTCTGTCGCGCGCCATCGGCGACTGGATTCTCGGCATGAACGCCACGCGTCTTTACTCCCTCAAATATGCACAGAACAGCAACGTGCTGTCCGTAGGGCGAGTGCAGACCCCTACGCTTGCCCTTATAGTGCAACGGCATTTCGAGATAGCCAATTTCAAGCCCGAAGATTACTGGGAACTCAAGACCATCTACAAGGATGCCCTGTTCAACGCCACGAAGGGCCGCTTCAACACGCCGGAATCGGCACAGGCGGCACTTGAAAAAATAAAAGACCTCCCTTTCACGGTCACCGATGTGCAGGAAAAGAAAGGGCGCGAGGCACCTCCACGCCTGTTCGACCTCACATCACTGCAGGTGGAGTGCAACAAGAAGTTCGGATGGACTGCCGACGAGACCCTGAAACTAATCCAGAGCCTCTATGAAAAGAAGGTGACCACCTATCCACGCGTCGACACCACCTATCTGAGCGACGACATCTATCCGCAGGTGCCTGGCATTCTGACAAAAATGTCGCCCTATGCAAGCCTCACAGCCCCTGTGCTTGCCAAAAAGATTCCGAAAAGCAAAAAGGTATTCGACAACTCAAAAGTAACTGACCACCACGCTATTATCCCCACAGGCGAATCACCCTCGCAGCTTGTGGGCAACGAGCGGCATCTTTATCATCTCATAGCCCTGCGTTTCATCGCCGCCTTCTATCCCGACTGCGAGTTTAACCAGACCACAGCACTCGGCAAGGTTGCAGATGTGGAATTCAAAGCCACAGGCAAGGTTATCACCTCGCAGGGTTGGCGCGCCGTATTCGACAAAAAGACCGACACATCAAGCGACGGCGAGCCACAGGACGGCGACACCGACCGCATCCTCCCCCCTCTAAAGACCGGGGAGAGTGGCCCGCATAAACCTTCGCTGCAGAAACGCACCACACAGCCCCCGAAGCTTTACACCGAAGGAACCCTGCTGCGCGCAATGGAGACCGCCGGAAAGACCGTGGACGACGAGGAGCTGCGTGATGCCATGAAAGAAAACGGCATCGGCCGCCCGTCCACACGAGCATCAATAATCGAGACGCTTTTCAACCGGCATTACATAGCACGTCAGCGCAAAAACATAGTGGCCACACAGGCTGGCATCGACCTCATAGCCCTGATCAACGAAGAACTGCTGAAAAGCGCCAAACTCACCGGCCTGTGGGAGAACAAACTGCGCCGCATAGAACGCGGCGACTACAGTGCGTCCGACTTCATCGCTGAGCTGAAGGACCTCATCTCGACCATAGTGATCAATGTACTGTCCGACAACTCGATGCGTAAGATTGCCATTGTCGATGCTGAACAGCAGAAAAAGAATGCGCCGAAATCGAAAGCCGTTTCAGGTAAATCGGAAAGCGATACAAAAATAGCTTCCACACGGAAGCCAGCCATCAAGACATACGAACAGATTCAATGCCCGATCTGCCAAAAAGGCCATATCCTTAAAGGCCGCACCGCCTTCGGCTGCTCAGAATTCCAGAACGGCTGCAGCCTGCGTCTCCCATTCAGCGATTATCCCGATACCCTGACACCTGCCAGACTGAACACAGCCATCAAAAAGAATTTCAAACATGGATCTTAACACCCTCTTACAGTGGGGAAGCGTAATTGCCATCCTGCTGATTGTCATTACACTGGCTGTGATACGCATTGTCCGCTTCATCAGATCCATGCGTTCATCCAGCAGTCCGCAATGCTCATGCGGGTGCGACGGATGCTCTCAGAAATGCGACCTCCGCAAACCCTCCGCAGACAACCTCCGCAAGCCTGACGGCAGAAAGCCTTGACACATCACCGCACAATCCGACGGCACACATTAGTTTTGCCGTTCGGCATCTTCTTGCTATCTTTGTGCAACAACAGAAATCATCACACATCAAAATGGACCAGAAAGCATTCGTTTCCACTATGGCTCAACGCATGTCGTGCGACAACGCAAAGGTTGCCGGACTGCTCGATAAGTTCAGCACCCTGCTTGCCGACCAATGCGGTGAGGGAAACCGGATTGCCATCCCCGGATTCGGCACATTCGAAGGGCTCAAACACGACGAGGAAATCACCACCGACCTCGCTACCGGGAAACGCATGCTCCTCCCGCCATCAATTGAAGTGAAATTCACCGCCGGTGGAATGCTGAAAAAACATGTGAAGGAGGGACGCCGATGAGCACGATGTCACTACCTCAGCTTATAGAAGCGCTCATCGCCACAGGAGCAGCCGACAACGCCACCGCCCGAAATTTCATCAGCGAATTCACCGCAATCATTGAAAGCTCGCTGGCGCGGGGCGAAAGTGTGTCGGTAAAAGGGATCGGCACATTCCATGCAGTCGATGTCGCCGACGAACTTTACATCGAATTTGCCCCAGATGCCGCCCTGGCAGAAACGGTCAACGCCCCGTTCTCCATCTTCGAACCGGTGGAACTGCCCGACAATCTGACGGATGCCGACATAGAGGCATCAGAACCGGCATCACAGCCCTGTCCCCCGCCAATCCCGCCAAGACACGCACAAGAGGCCGACTGCAATGTGCCGCAGCCGGCACCCGAACCATGCCCACTGCCTGAATGTCCGGACGAGGCACTCCCGGAAGCCGAATCAGCCCCCTCCTCAGTTCCGGAACCGGACGCCAACCCACAACCGAATGCAGAGCCGGCCGAATCCGAAGCATCCATTCCGGACAATGTCCCGCAGGAACAACCTGCGCAGCCTCCACACCCCGCCAAGGAGATAGAAAAGATTATAGAACACGAACGTGTTGTGGAAGTCCGCGACCACTCATCGCACCACACCATGC
>DBFWRP010000357.1:0-1436 GCA_048222005.1 Muribaculaceae bacterium
GTTGATTATTTGTTGAGTGCGCAGTTGGTGCACTGCTGGGGAAGCTGTTTGAAGAAGTCGTTCCCCTTGTTGTCAACAAGTATGAAGGCCGGGAAGTTCTCCACTTCGATTTTCCAGATGGCTTCCATGCCGAGTTCGGGATATTCCAGCAGCTCCACTTTCTTGATGGAGTTCTGTGCCAGGACTGCTGCGGGGCCGCCGATGGAGCCGAGGTAGAAGCCGCCGTTGTTCTTGCATGCGTCGGTCACCTGCTGGCTGCGGTTACCCTTGGCTATCATAATCATGGAGCCGCCGGCTTTCTGGAACTGGTCGACGTAGGGGTCCATGCGGCCTGCTGTTGTGGGGCCGAACGAGCCGGAAGGTTTGCCAACGGGGGTCTTTGCCGGGCCGGCGTAGTAGATGGGGTGGTTCTTGAGGTATTCGGGCATGGGTTCGCCGGCATCCAGACGTTCCTTGATTTTTGCATGGGCGATGTCGCGGCCCACGATGATGGTGCCCGAAAGGCTCAGGCGAGTGGCCACGGGGAATTTGTCGAGTTCGGCAAGCACTTCGGCCATGGGGCGGTTGAGGTCGATTTTAACGGCGTCGCCTTCCGATGCGTTGCGCAGCTCTGCGGGGATTAGTTCGCCGGGGTTGGAATCGAGTTTCTCAATCCACAGTCCCTCTTTGTTGATTTTTGCCTTTACGTTGCGGTCGGCCGAGCAGCTTACGCCCATGCCGATGGGGCAGGATGCACCGTGGCGGGGCAGACGAATCACGCGGATGTCGTGGGCGAACGATTTGCCGCCGAACTGTGCGCCGAGGCCAATCTGCTCCGAAGCCTTTTTCAGTTCCTTCTCCAGCTCGATGTCGCGGAATGCGCGTCCGTACTCGTTGCCGGTGGTGGGGAGGTTGTCGTAATATTTGATGGAGGCCTTTTTGACTGTCTCAAGGTTCTTTTCAGCCGATGTGCCGCCGATTACGAATGCGATGTGGTAGGGGGGGCAGGCTGCTGTGCCGAGGCTCTTCATTTTCTCTACGAGGAACGGCACGAGGGTCTTGGGGTTGATTATGGCCTTTGTTTCCTGATAGAGGTAGGTCTTGTTGGCGGAGCCGCCGCCTTTTGCCACGAATACGAAGTGATATTCGTTGCCTTCGGATGCGTGGATGTCGATCTGCGCGGGGAGATTGCAGCCGGTGTTCACCTCGTCATACATGGTGAGGGGGGCGTTCTGCGAGTAGCGGAGATTGTCGGTGGTGTAGGTGTCGTAGACGCCGCGCGAAATCTTTTCGGCATCGTCGCATCCGGTGAACACCATCTGGCCCTTTTCGCCGTGCACGATGGCTGTTCCGGTGTCCTGGCAGAAGGGGAGCACGCCCTTGGCCGCTATTTCGGCATTACGCAGCATGGTCAGAGCCACGTATTTGTCGTTTGCCGAAGCTTCTGGGTCGTGCAG
>DBFWRP010000358.1:0-13309 GCA_048222005.1 Muribaculaceae bacterium
GTCCGCGCCTGTCGTCCACATTGCTGCTCTGCCGTCGTCCGTCAAGTCTCATAAATACATGTTTTTTCTAACAACCCCTCCCGTTAACACTAAACTTATCGTTAATATAACTCCACCACTCCCCACTTTGTTGTCCTGAAACCCAGTAAACTTCAGGCTGCAGGGATAACAGGATGGGGGATTGGGGGGAATTTTGTATCTTTGCGTTGGCCAATCTAACATTTCTTACCAGAACATGAAAACATCTGCTTTGTGGCTTGTGGCAGCTGGCTTGACGGTCGTGTCCGCGCATGCCGACAATCTGACACTGAAATACGATGCTCCCGCCAAATATTTCGAGGAGACATTTGTGATAGGCAACGGCACTCAGGGTGCCGCAATCTACGGCGGACGAACGGACGACCGCATTTCGCTCAACGACATCACCCTATGGACAGGCGAGCCTGAAAACAACGCCCCTGCATCCACCGACCCACGCCCGATAATCCGGGATATACGTTCGGCCATCGACCGCCAGGAGTTCGCCAAGGCCGACTCGCTGCAGAAACTACTGCAGGGCCATTACTGCCAGAACTACCAGCCACTCGGCACCCTCACCATCAACTACGACAACGCCCCGGCCGACAATTCCTATTACCGGACTCTCGACCTGCACAAAGCCCTGGCTACGGTGAAGGCCGGTTCGCGCACGGTGAACTATTTCGCATCCATGCCCGATTCCGTGATGGTCATCCATATCTCTGACCCCGCAGGCATCAACGCCACCATATCGCTCGACAGCCAGGTGAGATCAACCACCACTGCCGCAGGCTCCGCCATAACGACAACCGGCTATGCCGCCTATCACTCCATGCCCGGATATTCGGATGATGCGGAGAAGCGTTTCAGATACGATCCGGAGCGCGGTATCCATTTCACCACCATCGTGGATGCCTCGGCTAAGGATGGAAAAGTTATCGCAGACGGCAACAGCCTGCGGGTAACCGGCGCACACGATCTCACACTCACTGTTGCCGCCGCCACGAGTTTCAACGGATTTGACCGCAACCCTGTAACCCAGGGACGCGACCACCGCAAGATCGCCACTTCCCGCATAGCAGCTGCAAAGCAGATGCCGTGGACACAGCTGCAGGAGCGAGCCGAAAAGGCACACCGCCGTCTGTTCGACCGCGTCACGCTCGACCTCGGCACCACAGCCCCGGAAATAGCCGCTCTGACCACCGACCGCCAGCTGTTGAGCTACACCGACAACTCCGACCGCAACCCCGATCTCGAGGAGCTTTACTTCCAGTTCGGACGCTATCTGCTCATCAGCTGCTCACAGACGCCCGGCGTCCCCGCCAACCTGCAGGGCCTCTGGAACGAAAAACTGCTGCCGCCGTGGAGCAGCAACTACACCACAAACATCAATCTCGAGGAGAACTACTGGGGTGCAGAGACAACCAATCTGCCCGAGCTCCACATGCCGTTGCTCCAGTTCGCCGCGAATGTATCGAAGAACGGCACCCACGCTGCGAAGAACCACTGGGGAGTGGACAGCGGCTGGTGTCTGGGCCACAACACCGACATCTGGGCGATGGCCAACCCCATCGGCATGGGCAACGATTCGCCGGAATGGGCCAACTGGGCCATGGGCAGCTGCTGGGTGGCAACCCACATCTGGGAGCACTATCTGTTCGGCCGCGACAAGGAAACCCTGAAAAAATATTATCCCACACTACGTGGAGCCGCCCGTTTCGCCCTTGAATGGATGTTTGAACGCGACGGCGAACTCATTACCTCCCCCTCCACCTCCCCCGAAAACCGCTTCATAGCACCCGACGGCACCGACTGGCCGACATCCCACTGCTCGGCATCCGACATGGCGCTCATACGCGAATGCCTGCTCGACACCCGTGCCGCCGCGCTCGAACTTGACACAGACAAGGAACTGGTGGCCGAAATCGACGCCGCCCTGCCACGTCTGCATCCCTACAAAATAAAAGCCGACGGAAGTCTACTCGAATGGTGGGACGAATATCCCGACAGAGACCCGCAGCACCGCCACCAGAGCCATCTGATCGGCCTATATCCCGGCCACCACATCTCGGTGGAATCCACACCGGAACTTGCCGCCGCCTGCGCACGCACACTCGACATAAAGGGCACCGAAACCACCGGATGGAGCGCCGGATGGCGCATCAACCTCCTTGCCCGCCTTGCCGACGGAGATAAAGCATACAAAATGTACCGCCGTCTGCTACGCTTCGTAACACCCGACCTATACAAAGGTCCGGACCGTCGCCGTGGCGGAGGCACATACCCCAACCTGCTCGACGCCCACACCCCGTTCCAGATCGACGGAAACTTCGGCGGCAGCGCCGGCGTGGCCGAAATGCTCGTGCAGTCCACTCCCGCCACCATCACACTCCTGCCGGCCATCCCCGCGCAATGGAAATCTGGCAGCGTGAGCGGCCTGCGCACACGCACTGGCCATGAAATCAGCATGATGTGGAGCGACGGCAAAGTGCAGACCGTCACCCTCACCCCATCGGCAGCCACCCTCCCATCCACACCAGTCACACTCAGGGCAAACGGCACCGAACGCACAGTCGCACCCTCGGCCGACCCCGTCACCATCGCCTTCAACTGACATATCTCTAACGCTGCGGGAGCAGTGCCGGCTTCTACACAGAGCATTCCGGCCCCGCTCCCGCGGTGTTTTGATTTGCCGCTATCGACGGAAAATAGTAAATTTGCATTCATTACCACGGCTAATGGCCCGGTAGCCACGCATTGCAATGCAGATGCCAGTGGCTTGCAGCCCACAACGCCGTGGAGAAAACGTTGAAATTACCGGTTATGAGCATCAAACCGTCTGTCATAGTGCGTTTCGTCATCATCGGCCTGCTATGGCTGCTGGTGTGCGGATGGTATGTGGCGGCTCTGAAAAAGAGCGGCAGCCCCATCACCCTCATGTCGCTGTTCCCGCTCATAGCGTCGGCATTCATCGTTTTCATCCCCTTATACAAGAAATACATCCGCAATGACGGAAAACAAGACAAACGATAAAAGCAATCAGCGGCCTGCCGCACCCCTGCTCCCCACCATCGATTCGCCCGACGACCTACGCCGGCTGAGTGTGGACGAACTGCCGCAGGTGTGCGCTGAGATTCGCGACTTCCTCATCCATTCCCTTTCCGACAATCCGGGGCACTTCGCATCGTCGATGGGAGCGGTGGAGATAACTGTCGCGCTGCATTATGTGTTCCGCACACCCTACGACCGCATCGTATGGGACGTGGGGCATCAGGCCTACGGCCATAAACTGCTCACCGGACGTCGTGACCGCTTCGCCACCAACCGCACCCTCGGCGGCCTCGCGGGATTCCCCAACCCGGATGAAAGTCCCTACGACACTTTCGCAGCCGGACATGCCTCCAACTCCATCTCAGCGGCTCTCGGCATGGCTGTGGCCACAGTGCTCAACAATGAGCATCCACGCCGCAACGTGGTGGCTGTGATAGGCGACGCCTCGATAGGCGGCGGCCTCGCCTTCGAGGGGATAAACAATGCCGCCAACACCCCCAACAACCTGCTTATAATCCTCAACGACAACGACATGTCGATTGACCCCAATGTGGGTTCGCTGCACCGCTATCTGGCGCACATCACTACATCCAAGGGCTACAACGACATCCGTTACACCATCTACCGCGTGCTGCGCAAGCTCAAACTTGTGTCCGACAAAGGGAAAGGGAAGATAATGCGCTTCAACAACAGCCTCAAGGCGCTGCTATCGAACGAACAGAACATTTTCGAAGGACTTAACATACGATATTTCGGACCGGTCGACGGCCACGACATAGCCGGACTGGTGAAAGTGCTCGGCGACATAAAGGATATGCACGGCCCCAGGCTGCTGCACATAAAAACCCAGAAAGGGAAAGGCTTCACGCCTGCCGAACTTGACCCCGCCACTTGGCACGCCCCCGGCCGTTTCAATCCGGAAACAGGCGAGATTCTTTCAGGCAACAAAAACAGTCAGTGCCCATCGGTGCCAAAATATCAGGACGTTTTCGGCAACACACTGCTCGAACTCGCGCGCGACGACAGCAAGATTGTGGGCATCACGGCAGCCATGCCGTCGGGCACGTCCATGAGCATACTGAAAGAGGAGATGCCACAGCGAGTGTTCGACGTGGGCATTTCCGAGGAACATGCCGTGACATTTGCCGGCGGCCTCGCCAAGGACGGTCTGAAACCCTTCGTGGCCATCTACTCCTCGTTCCTGCAACGGGCCTACGACCAGATTGTGCACGACGTGGCGCTCACAAGGCTGCCGGTAACGTTCTGTGTGGACCGCGCCGGACTCGTCGGCGAGGACGGAGCCACCCACCACGGCGCACTCGACCTGATTTATCTCACCTCGGTGCCCGGCATGACGGTGGCAGCCCCGCGCGACGAAATAACACTGCGCAACCTGATGTACACCGCAGCCACAACCGAACATGGACCGTTTGCCATACGCTATCCGCGCGGCGGCGGCCATAACCCCGACTGGCGGCGCCCAATGACGGCCGTCGAAATCGGGAAAGGCGAAGTGCTTGCAGAAGGAACCGACGTAGTGCTGCTTTCCACCGGCACCATAGCCTATGAAACCGAGCAGGCGCGTATGGAAGTTGAAAAAGCCGGAGCGTCAGCCGCCCACTACCACTTCACGTTCGTAAAGCCGCTCGACACGGACCTCCTTGAAAAAGCCGCTGCGCTCCATGTGCCGGTGATAACCGTGGAGGACGGCTCGGTGGCAGGCGGATTCGGGGCGCTCGTGGCATCATGGTTTGCCGAGCATCATCCGCAGGTGCAGGTGACACGCCTCGGCATCCCCGACAAATTCATCCCGCAGGGCACCGTAGCCCAGCTTAAAGCCATTTGCGGCATCGACGCCAAAGGCATTCTCGGCAGCATAAACGCCGTCCTGGGCAACCACGCCGCCGTCCAATCTAATTGCTCTGTATTATGCGAATAGTGATTGCAGGCGCAGGCGAGGTAGGTTCACATCTGGCCAAACTGCTCTCGCGCGAAGAACAGGACATCGTCATCCTTGACCGCGAGGCCTCGAAACTGGCCGAACTCGACGCCAACTACAACCTCATGACCCGCGTGGGGGCACCAACATCGTTCCGCGACCTCCGGGCTGCGGGCGTGGACACGTGCGACCTCTACATAGCCGTCACCCCGTTCGAGAACACCAATCTCGTGTCGTGCGAGATAGCCAAACGCCTGGGCGCGAAGAAAACAGTGGCCCGCATCGACAACCACGAATTCCTGTATGGCGACAACCGCGAATTTTTCGTGCAGAAAGGTGTTGACCACCTCATTTATCCCGAAATGCTCGCGGCGCAGGAGATTGTCACCGCCCTGCGGCGCCCCTGGGTGCGCAACTGGTTCGAGCTGCACAACGGCGAGCTGATTGTGGTGGGTGTGAAGCTGCGCGACAACGCCTCGCTGATAGGCCGCAAACTGCGCGACCTCACATTCAACCAGCACAACTACCACGTGTCGGCCATACGCCGCCATCACGAGACCATTATCCCGCGAGGCGACGACGAAATCCAGGAAGGCGACATACTCTATTTCACCACCACACGCGATTATGTGGATGAAATCCGCAAGATTTGCGGCAAACGAGCTTACAAAATCCGCAAAGTGATGGTGATGGGAGGCGGACGCATAGCCGTGCGGCTCGCACATCTGGCATCTGGCGAATACAACATCACCATAATCGACAACGACATTGAGGTGTGCCGCAAACTGCCGGAAAAATGCTCCGGCTGCGATGTGAACATTATCCACGGCGACGCACGCGACAACGACCTCCTCACCGAGGAGAACATCGACACAATGGATGCATTCCTCGCCCTTACGGAGCACTCCGAGACAAACATCCTCGCATGCCTGACAGCCAAAGAGTACCGCGTAAGCAAAACCATTGCCGAAGTGGAGAACATACAGTTCATCTCAGAAGCCGAGGGACTGAACATCGGCACCATCATCAACAAAAAGCTGCTGGCGTCCTCGAAGATTTTCCAGCTGCTTCTTGCCGCCGACGAGAATTCATCCAAGTTCATGGCACTGGCCGACGCCGAAGTAGCCGAACTCGAGGCCCGCGAAGGCTCGCGTATCACCAAGGCAAAGGTCATGGACCTGAAGCTCAGCAAGGAGATGACCCTTGCAGGACTTGTGCGCGACGGAAAAGGGATGCTCATTGACGGCCGCACACAGATTCAACCCGGCGACCACGTGCTTGTGTTCTGCCTCACAGGCTATATCCATAAGGTCGAGAAAATGTTCGTCTGAATCATCCTGCCGCCCTGCCCCATGAAAGTCATAAAATCAGGTATAAACTTTTTGATGCTCACACGCGTCACAGGCCTCCTCGTCATGATCGAGGCTGTGTTCATGCTTGTGCCCCTTGTCACAGCCGCCATCTACGGCGACGGCGACCTGATGCCATTTGCCGTCAGCGCCGGTATCACCGCCGGAGCGGGCGCATTAATGACATTCGGCGTGCGCCCGTCGCGCACCAACATGGGCAAACGCGAGGGATTCCTCCTTACGGCAATGGTGTGGGTAGTGTTCTCGCTTTTCGGGATGCTCCCGTTCATCATCAGCAGCACACAGCTCTCGGTGAGCGACGCTTTTTTCGAATCCATGTCGGGATTCTCGACAACCGGAGTGTCCGTTATCGACGACATCGACAACCTTAACCACTCCATCCACATCTGGCGCGCGCTGATGCAATGGATAGGCGGTATGGGAATCATACTGTTCACCCTCGCCGTGGTGCCGATGCTCAACTCATCGGGCGGCATGCAGATGTTCAATGCCGAAGTCACCGGAATCACGCACGAAAAGCTGCGTCCGCGCGTAAGCTCAACGGCCAAACGCCTGTGGCTTATCTACGGACTGCTCACCATCCTGCTCATTGTTCTCTACTGGATCGGGCCGATGAACGCATTCGACAGCATATGCCACGCATTCTCAACCATGTCGACCGGCGGATTCTCAACCCGTCAGGAGTCGATAGCGTCGTGGGACTCCCTGTATGTAAAAATCGTCACCACAGTTTTCATGTTTGTCGGAAGCGTGAATTTCGCGCTTATCTACAAGACCTCCACAGGCCGGTTCGGCACAGTGTGGCAGAACCAGGCTTTCCGCGCGTTTGTGAAACTCATCGCCGTGCTCTTCATCATTTTCGATGTCGCCCTGTGGTTCAACCCCGAGGTGCCGCACACCATCGAGAGCTTCACCATCGACCCGCTGTTTCAGATTGTCTCGGCCATGTCGTCCACAGCCTACATGGTCAACGGATTCCAGCACTGGGGCTTTCTGCTGCTCGGCCTGACATTTATCATGATGCTTTTCGGCGGATGTGCCGGATCGACATCGGGCGGCGCCAAAATCGACCGCGCCATCTTCCTGTGGAAAAACTCATGCAACGAGCTTAAACGCTGCATCCGCCCCAACCATGTGCTCAGCGTGCAGTGGAACGGAGCCGCCGTGTCGCCCGAACTGCTCAACAAGGTTCTGGTGTTCATCACCATATATATGTGCGTGATTGTGGGCGGCTCACTTTGCCTTTCGGCTCTGGGCGTTCCTCTCACCGATGCATTTTTCTCATCACTGGCTTGCGTGAGCAATGCCGGATGCGAACTCGGGATGCCAGGCTACGGCGAAGCCTATTCCGCCGTCCCCGACGCAGGCAAATGGGTGCTTTCGTTCCTTATGCTCACCGGCCGTCTGGAACTCTTCACCGTCCTCGTTCTTTTCCTCCCGTCTTTCTGGCAGAAGTAACAGCTGTCAGTTCGGCGGCAAGGAACGGAGCTGTGGGCGAGGTGGTGGAAGCCACCTGCTCAGGAGTGCCCTGCGCTATGATGCGGCCACCGTTTTTGCCGCCGGCAGGCCCCATGTCGACCACATAGTCGGCACATTTCACCACATCAAGGTTGTGCTCTATGACAAGAACGGTGTTTCCTTTATCCACCAGGCGGTTCAACACGGCCAACAGCACTTTTATGTCCTCGAAATGCAGTCCGGTGGTAGGCTCGTCAAGCACGAAAAGGGTTTTGCCGGTGTCGCGTTTGGCCAGTTCTGTGGCCAGCTTCACGCGCTGGTTCTCGCCGCCCGACAATGTGGACGACGGCTGCCCGAGCTTGATGTATCCGAGCCCTATCTCCTGCATGATCTTCAGTTTCTTGAGAATCTTGGGCTGATGCTCGAAGAACTCCACTGCCTGATTTATGGTCATATCGAGCACGTCGGCTATGGATTTCCCCTTGAAACGCACTTCAAGAGTCTCACGGTTGTAGCGTTTTCCGCCACACGCCTCACACGGCACGAGCACATCGGGGAGGAAATTCATTTCGATGGTCTTATATCCGTTCCCCTTGCACACCTCACAGCGGCCTCCGGCCACATTGAATGAAAAGCGTCCGGGCTTGTAGCCTCGTATGCGCGCCTCTGGCAGACCGACGAAAAGCGACCGTATATCGGAGAACACCCCCGTATAGGTGGCCGGATTGGAGCGCGGCGAGCGCCCGAGCGGCGATTGGTCCACAGTCACAATCTTGTCGATATGCTCCACTCCCGTCACTTCCTTGTAAGGGAGAGGCTCCTCGAGCGAATGATAGAACTTCTGCGACAACAGCGGCTGGAGAGTGCCGTTGACAAGCGAGGACTTGCCGCTGCCCGACACTCCGCACACACAGGTGAACGTGCCCAACGGGAGACGGAAATCCACCTCCTGCAGATTGTGGCCGGTGCAACCGGAAAGCTCAAGCCATTTCCCGTTGCCCGGGCGGCGCACCGCCGGCACCTCTATACGCAGTGTGCCGTTTAGATAACCGGCAGTGAGAGTGTCGGTGCGCAGCATCTCGGCCGGAGTGCCTTCAAACACCACTTCCCCACCCTTACGTCCGGCCTTGGGCCCGATGTCCACCACATAATCCGCCTCAAGCATCATGTCCTTGTCGTGTTCCACCACTATGATGGAGTTGCGTGCGTCGCGCAGACGCTGCAACGAGGTGATAAGGCGGCGGTTGTCGCTCTGATGGAGGCCGATACTCGGTTCGTCAAGGATGTAAAGCACGTTTACAAGTTCAGAGCCAAGCTGCGTGGCCAGACGTATGCGCTGGCTTTCGCCTCCCGACAGCGTGGCCGAATTGCGGTTAAGGGCAAGGTAGCCCAGCCCCACATCCACCAGGAACGCCAGGCGCGAACGGATCTCTTTCAGAATCTCGCTCCCTATGGCGCGTGAGCGGTTGTCGAGACGTGTCTCCACGGTCTTGCTCCACTCCCACAGGTCTGAGATGTCGAGGCGCGACAGTTCGGCGATATTTTTTCCGTCCACAAAAAAGTGCAATGCCTCGCGGTTGAGCCTGTCGCCATGGCATTCGGGACACACGGTGCGCGAATAGAACTTTTCACTCCAACGCTGCGCCTCGGCCGAGGCATCGTCGGTCTGCTGCATCTCGATGTATTTCACCAGTCCTTCGTACGACATGAAATAATTCGAGATGGAGTGGGTTTCCGATTTCACCTGCAGGCGGTCGGTGGTGCCGTTGAGAATGTCGTTGAGCGCCTCCTCGGGGAGCTGCGACACGGGCGTTTTCAGATCGCAACCGTATTTTTCGCAAATGGCTGCAATCTGCCAGAAAATCATGGCGTTCTTATATTTGCCCAGCGGGACTATCGCGCCGTCGTAAATGGATTTTTTTGCGTCGGGTATGATCTTGGCCACATCGATGATGTTGACCACACCAAGACCCTTGCAGCGCGGACATGCACCCAGGGGTGAGTTGAACGAGAAGTTATGCGGTGCAGGCTCGCGGTAGCTCAGCCCCGTGGTGGGGTCCATGAGTTCCTGGCTGAAATGCGCCGTCTGGCTGTCGTCAAGGTCGTAGACCATCATCTGCTTGCCACCCTGACGCATGGCGGAGGCCACGGATTCGCGCAGGCGCTGCAGGTCCTTGGGGTTCACTTTCAGTTTGTCCACCACAAGCTCAATCGAGTGGTTCTTGTAGCGGTCGAGTTTCATGCCGTAGGTTATCTCGCGCATCTCGCCGTCGACGCGAACATTGAGGTAGCCTTTTTTCTGCAACTGCTCGAAAAGGTCCTTGTAGTGCCCCTTGCGGTTGTGAACCAGTGGTGCGAGCAGATAAACCTTATGGCCTGCATAGCGTTCGAGAATCATCGACACGATTTTCTCCTCGGTGAATTTCACCATCGGCTCGCCGGAGAGGTAGCTGCGCGCCTCGCCGATGCGGGCGTAGAGCAGGCGCAGAAAATCGTAAACCTCGGTGGTGGTACCTATGGTGCTTCGGGGGTTGCGGTTGATGGTTTTCTGCTCGATGGCGATCACGGGCGAAAGGCCGGTGATTCTGTCGACGTCGGGCCGCTCGAGCGAGCCGAGCATGTTGCGCGCATACGAGGAGAATGTCTCTATGTAGCGCCGCTGCCCTTCGGCATATATGGTGTCGAACGCAAGCGATGATTTGCCGCTGCCGCTCAGGCCGGTGATAACCGTCAGGGAGCCGTGCGGGATGCTCACATCGATGTTCTTTAGATTATGCACCCTCGCCCCGACGACTTCGAGACGCGGACGAGGGGATGCTTCTGTATCTGTTTTTATCGGATTCTTACTCATCTACCTTGTTGGAACAATACCTTGTGGAAATACTTGTTTGCCTGTGCTGTAAATGCCCGAGGTCAACGCACCCAGTCGGGGTTATATAGATCGTTCTTCCGGAGTTTTTTCGCCGATTTCGACATGCTCCCCTTTTGGGGCACAAGAATCTTATATGTTTTCCCTCCGCTCACGGGCAACGATTTTGCGCGCAGCCAGGGATTAAGCTCACGGAGCATGGCGTAGGTTGTGCCGTGGTCCTTTGCCCACTGGGGCAGGTTGTCGATAGTCAAGGTCACTTCCACCTCAGTGCATTCATAGGGGCGGTAAAACTGGTCGGAAAGCAGGTTGAAGCCATATTTTACGGGATTCTCCATTATGGCCTTAGCGGCATAGACACGGTAGGGATATCGGGTGGTCTCCTCCACCAGATAGAGGTCGAAGGCCGACTGCGCGAGCTGGTCGGTCAGTTCGCTGGAGATGCGTCCCTGGCCGCCGTTGTACGAAGCCATGGCCGATTCCCAGTTGCCATATTTGGCATAGGCCGCTTTCAGATAGCGGGCTGCCGCTGCAGTGGCTTTCTCCAGATTGTAACGTTCGTCGACGTAGTCGCTTACCTCAAGCCCGTACTGCTTGGCAGTGGACGGCATGAACTGCCATATGCCGGCTGCCTTTGCAGCAGACACAGCACGCGGATTCAGCGTTGACTCGATGGCGGCGAGGTACACCAGATCCTCGGGCACGCCGTTGCGCTTGAGAATCGGCGCGATGACGGGGAAAACGCGGTTGGCGCGCTTGAGCATGAGCAGCGTGGAGGAGTGGCTGTAGCACATCTGCGTAAGCTCGCGGTCAAGACGTTCGTACATGTCTGTGCGGTCGAAACTCTGGGTCTTGCCGGCAAACTGGATTGATTCGGGCACGGGCGGACTGACCACAGGCTGAAACCATGTGGCATGCGTCACGGTATAGGCCGGCCCCTCGGGCGACGGAAGGGTGCGGAAAGCTGCCTGATCGCGGGCCGTTGAACTCAGATGCGCGGGTTTTGCCGCCTGGGTGGTGTGCTTTTTGGCCTCTACCGGAAAAATGGCCATAAGGAAGAGCGCAAGCGCTGCGAGTGTCTGTTTCATTGCTGAGGCTGGAGGTTGGTACTGTTGTTTTTGTAATTGAGAATGTTGATGTCGCCGGCGAGCTTGTATTCCTGCCCGTCGGTGCCGGTGGCGGTAATCACATAATAATAAACACCTGAAGGCACCAGTTTTCCTTTATAGCGACCGTCCCAACCTTGCGAAGGGTGGGTAAGGTGTGCCATTTCAAGTCCCCAGCGGTTGAAAATATGGCAGTCGAAATCGATGATTGACTTATAGGAAACCTTCCACTCGTCGTTCACGCCCTCACTCGCTCCGGGCGAGAATGCGTTGGGACAGTCGAGGTGCGATTCCCCTATATACACTTCATAGGTTTCGCCCGTATAGTCGCACGAATTGTCGTTGTTTCCGGCAACAAAGCGCACGTAGGTGGTGCCATAGTCGCTGAACACATGTGTCACCTCATTTTCCTGTATGCGGAGGTCGATGAGGTCGAACTCACGGTCGCGCGCGAACTGCCATTCCCGGTAGACCACGGCATCGGATGTGGCTGCGGTGAAAGTCACCTCCACCGGGCCGGAACCGCCCAATGCCGAGGTGTTGTCCTTCTGCTCGTTGTCGATGTCACGTCCTGCAGGTTGTGCCGACGTGACCACCCCCACGGCGGTAGCTGTAAACGAGGGTGATTCAATCTGCACGCCCTCGCCCCACTGGGAGAGAAAACGGTCGCCCGACAGGGTGAATCCCGTGTCGCACAGCGGCGCCTCAGTGCGTATCACATCAGATGCGTATTCAAGCACGTTGTCGGCCACGGAGGGGACGTAGGAATATGACTCCTGGTCGAACACCAGTGTGTTATAGGTCAAATGAAGCTCACGCGACAAGGTCTGCCCCACACCGTTCACCGAGAAAAACTGGATGCGGTCGGCGGTGCCTCCGAACTGCAGGGCGGTGCGGTCGCACTCCTGCTGGCCGGGCACAACGTCAAGACTTTGCATAGAGCATGGATGATTCATATAATTCACCACCCAAAAACAGTAGTTGCGGCCTCCGGCACTGACGATATAACCCATGTCGGCGGAATTCATCGTGATTTTCGATTTGCCGTCCTGAACGAACGACACCATCTCCTCGGCAAATCCGCCTCCAAGATTGCTGAACCGCTGCCAGCGCACTTCGGCAACCTGTGAAGGAACATCCGGAGTGAACACCGCCGTGGCCGAGCCGGCATAGCTCACCACATACACCTTTTCAAGCCCGGTGGAGGCAGCCACATCTACAGCTATGGGCGCACGCGCCGCGTCCACCCCCTCGAAGGTCAGATCGGCAGCAGCCACCCGCCCCAAAGTAAACATGAACACCAGCGCACAAAGCCACCGGCAGGATATAATCAATTTATTTCGCATTGTTCTCACTAATTTACAATTGGCCCCGATAATCAGTTTTATATCTTGCCCCGATAATCGGCGGCAGGGGAAAAAAGCGCCGGCTGTCAGGTTAAAAAGCTTCGGCGTCCGGAATAAAAACTCCGGCGAACTCGCCGGACACGCCGACACAC
>DBFWRP010000359.1:0-6785 GCA_048222005.1 Muribaculaceae bacterium
CCGGCCATCTCCACTCCGCATCCGAAAAGCATGAAGCCCAGGGAGGAGCACTTGGCCGAGGCAGGCATACCCTTATAGAACGGGGTTATGTTCCACCATGCGTCGGGCAGATTCAGGAAGCCATCCATGAATGTGCTCACACCGCTCTGCGCAAAGCTGTCGGTAAGAGCGTAATAGTTGATGCATCCGCCAAGAAGCATCACCGATCCGGAAAGAATGGCGGTGAAGCGCACCCCCATTTTGTCCAGGATGATACCCGCGAAAATCAGGAAAAACACAAACACATTGAGAAATGTCTCCGACCCGGCGAAACGGCCATAGGCCACGGGGTCCCACCCGCGGGTGTTCTGCAGAATCTCCTGCAGCGGCGACAGCACATCCATGAAGATGTAGCCGAAAAACATGGCCGATGCCAGCAGCACCAGAGCCGTCCAACGCACCCATTTACGGTCGTTGAGAAGAATTTGATTGGCGTTTTTTGTCATTTTATATTGGTGTATTATTTTGATTGTGCAGGTTCGGGAACGGCAACACACACCGGTGCAAGCGCACAGATTTCACAAATTTACGGATTTTAGCGAATCTCATCCGCACATTTTAAGAAAAAGAATAATAATTTTGGCTAATTTTGCCGAATGAAACACGCATCACAGCCCTATACATTCGACCGTGTGGTACGCCTGCTCATCGCAGTGGCCATAACAGCGGCAGCCGTCTGGCTCATCAACATACTTAAAAACGTACTGCTCCCGTTTCTGGTAGCATGCCTCATAGCCTATCTGTTCGAACCGTTCGTGCAGTACAACCGGTCGCTGCTGCGGCTGAAAGGGCGCATGGTGGCCATATTCGTCACACTGTCGGAGGCCACGCTGCTCACCGGGCTGCTGCTCTACCTGTTCGTGCCGTCGATCATTGAAGAGATGCATCATATGGCCGACATGCTGCGGGCCTACTCCTCCACCACCGACATTTCCATCAAATATCTCCCACCGCAGCTCCACGACATGCTGCGCCGCAACATCGACTTCGAAATGCTCGCGCAAAAGCTCATGGACCAGAATATCGGACGCCTGGCCGACAGCGCCATGGCTCTTATCAACGGCGGCCTGCATGTGGTGCTCGCCATTGTGGGATGGCTGATAGTGTTCCTCTACGTGATATTCATCATGCTCGACTACGACAGGCTGATGGAGGGATTCAAGCTCATGGTGCCGCCGCGCATGCGTAAAGTGGCTTACAAACTTGGAGGAGACATCAAGGATTCGATGAACCACTATTTCCGCGGCCAGGCACTTATCGCCTGCTGCGTGGCTGTTATATATTGCGGAGGATTCGCCCTGTGCGGACTCCCGCTTGCAATCATACTCGGACTGGGCACCGCCGTGCTGTTCATGATTCCCTACTGCCAGTATCTCAGCATCATACCTGTAACGCTGCTATGCCTTGTTGACTCGGCCGACGGAGGCGGCAACTTCTGGGCCATGTGGTGGGAATGCATGGGGGTGTTCGCCCTGGTGCAGGTGGTGGGCGACCTCATCCTCACCCCGCGCATCATGGGGAAAGCCATGGGGCTCAACCCCGCCATCATCCTGCTCTCACTCTCCATCTGGGGCACGCTCCTGGGCTTCATCGGCCTCATCATAGCGCTTCCGCTCACCACCCTGCTCCTCTCCTACTATGAGCAGTACATCATAATGCGCAACAACAACGAGACACCCGGACAACGGCGCAAAGAGGTGGAAGCCATCAAAGAGATGGCAGAACCCCCTTTCGGGAAAGATTCAGAAGGGTAAAAGCCGGAAAAGGTTCAACCGGATAAGACAACCGGATAAGATAAAAGGTGGAGTGGCGCAATCTCCGTTTAAACAAATTACATCGCGGAATCAGTGCAGCTCGATTTTGCGCCAGCGCTCAATGAGGGCGGTCATGTCGGGAGGCACCGGGCAGGAGAAGAACATCTCCTCGCCGGTGTGCGGATGCACGAACCCCAGCGTACGGGCATGCAGCGCCTGACGCGGGCAGGTGGAGAAACAGTTGCCCACAAACTGGCGGTACTTGGCTGCGGTGGTTCCGCGCAGAATCATGTCGCCGCCATAACGCGCATCGTTGAAAAGCGGATGGCCTATGCTCTGCATATGCACACGTATCTGATGTGTGCGCCCCGTCTCAAGCACACATTTCACAACCGACACATATCCCAGGTTCTCGATCACTTCATAATGAGTCACGGCATGTTTGCCGATCTCCGAATCGGGAGGAAACACAGCCATCTGCAGCCTGTCCTTGGGATTGCGGGCGATGTTGCCCACAATGGTGCCGGACTCAGGCTGCGGCACGCCCCACACCACCGCCACGTATTCGCGCTTGGTGGTCTTGTTGAAGAACTGCCGCCCCAGATTGGTCTTGCCATCGGGGGTCTTGGCCACCACAAGCAGTCCGGAGGTGTCCTTGTCGATGCGGTGCACCAGCCCCAGACGTGGATCGTTCACATCGTAATCGGGAGTGTCGCGGAAATGCCATGCAAGGGCATTGACCAATGTGCCGGTGTAATTGCCATGACCGGGGTGCACCACCAGTCCGGCGGGCTTGTTCACCACCAGCACATGGCGGTCCTCGTACACTATGTCAAGCGGAATGTCCTCGGCCACAATCTCGAACTCATAGCGCGGACGGTCCATCACGATCGAGATTACATCGCCGGGCTTCACCCTGTAGTTCGACTTCACAGCCTTCCCGTTGGCGAGGATGCAGCCGGCTTCGGCCGCCTGCTGTATGCGGTTGCGCGACGCTTTCTGCATGTGGTCCACCAGAAACTTGTCGACACGGAGCAACTGCTGCCCCTTGTCGGCCACAAAGCGGAAATGCTCGAACATCTCGCCGGTGGAATCGCCCGGAACCGTGGCATCTGCCTCCGGAGCATCAAGTTCGTCAAGTTCGTCGAAATCGTCGTCAAATTCGGCCATGGATGGAATAAATGTGTAGCTGTAACAACCGCCCGCAGAGCGGATTTATTCTATATTCAGTTCGTCAATGGCATTGTCGATGGCCAGGGTGTCAACGTCGGCTCCGATATCGAGCGTATCGTCGAATCCAGAACCCACCTGAAGCGTCACAACGGCCGACAGCGGAATGCGTGCGCCCGGCTGGAGGGTCACGCCATTGAACATGGCGCCGAGCACCAGCCCCTTGTAGTCCGACACCACCGGAACTTCGCGTATGTCCTTGATGCCGATACCCTCGAACATGGAGCGGGCCTGCCGCACCGAAACATTGTAGAACTCCGGCACAGTGACAAGCTTGGGCGAGAACGCCACAATGGTGAGATAGACGGTTCCGCCGTTCTTTATTCGGGCGCCGGGCACGGGGATCTGCTCTGTCACAGTGCCCGGACGGGCGTAATTGTCGAACACCGAGTCGGCCACCACGGCCTTCAGACCGGAAAGGTCGACATTGCCGATGGCAGTCTGATACGACTGCCCTTTCACATCGGGCACCACGCGCTCCTGCCCGTGGAACGTCCAGTAGTCAAGGAACCACATCATCACCCACAGCAGCAGGAAAGCCGCGCCAACCGCACAAAGCAGATGAACAAGCACTGGGTGTCGCCGGCGGAAACTCGGTTTTTCATTCATAGGCATTTCCGGATCATCATCGTAATAATCGGGGCGACGCTGCGGAGTGCGCTGCGCCGGCTGCCGCCTCGGGGCGGCTGCTCGGTCGTCGTAATCGCGGGGAAGGCGTCCGCCCGAGCGGGTGGCCAGATCGTCGGCCCAATCGCTGTCGCGGCGTCCATATGCGTCGGGCGATACATTACCGCCGAACTCGTCGTCATCAAAATCTATCTGTCGGCCTTGCCGCGCTCCATTGCGGCTACGGCGAAAATCATCGCTGTCGTGATTCATCTTCAGTTAACAATGATGCGACCGCATCGTGCAACCGCATTCTCCGGCAAAATTAGCGATATTAATCAACTTTACCAAACACCCGCACGCATCATCTCCCCCCAAAAGCGTCAGGAAAGCGCCACACAACCGGCTGCCACAGAAGGTCCGCCCTTTTTAACACAATTTTTTAATGGGGAATACGGCAGAATTTGACGTTTCGGCCAAAAATATGTAACTTTGTCGGTTGAAACCTCAAAGCATATGCCCAACAGACTGATATTCCGGATTTTGACCGTGCTCACAGGTGTTCTGCTGCTCTCATCGTGCAGCGAATATCAGCGTGCGCTTAAAAATCCTGACCCCAACTACAAATTCGAATTCGCCAAACGCGCCTTCGAGCAGAAAAAATATGTGCAGAGCTACACGCTGCTGCGCGACGTGGTGACGCAGCTGAAAGGCTCCGACCGCGCCGAAGAATCGCTGTATCTTCTGGGGCTCAGCTACTTCGAGAACAAAGAGTATCCCGAGGCAGCAGAATTTTTCAAGACCTACTATCAGCGCTACCCCAAAGGGAAGTTCACCGAACTGGCACGCTACTATGCAGGTTACGCCTATTACCTCAATTCGCCCGAGCCGCAGCTCGACCAAAGCGAGACCATCAAGGCCATCGAGGAGCTGCAGGGATTCCTTGACTATTTCCCGCGCTCCGACAAAGTGCCCCTGGCACAGAACGCCATCTTCGAGATGCAGGACAAACTGACCCTCAAGGAACTGCAGAACGCACAGCTCTACTACAACCTCGGCACCTACATGGGCAACAACTACGAGAGCGCCATCATCACCGCCAAAAACGCCATCAAGGAGTACCCCTATTCAAAATACAAGGAGGAACTTGAAATGCTCGTGCTCAAAGCCCGTTATCAGGAGGCCAACCTCTCAATCGACGAGCGCAAGGCCGACCGTTTCCGCGATGTGATCGACGAATACTACAGCTTCATAGGCAACTATCCCGACAGCCCCAAGCGCGAGGAAGCCGACAACATCCTCAAGATAGCACGCCGCTATGTGAAGGATTGACACCGGCCCCATAACAGAAACAACAACCCCGAACTTAGACTTATAACAACATATGGACTACAAAAAGACCAATGCTCCTTTGAACACCGTGACCCGCGACATGATGGACCTCTGCAAGGACACGGGCAATGTTTACGAAACAGTGTGCATCATCGCCAAACGCGCCAACCAGATTGCCGGCGAAATGAAACGCGACCTCGACAAGAAGCTGCAGGAATTTGCGTCGCTCAACGACAACCTTGAGGAAATTTCGGAAAACCGCGAGCAGATTGAGATCTCACGTTATTACGAAAAGCTTCCGAAACCCACACTGATTGCGGCTCAGGAATATATCGACGGAAAAATCCATTTCCGCAACCCCGCCAAGGAGAAACTCAACCTCGACGATTGACCGCATTCGAATAAACCCGACGCCTGCCGCCCCACCTCTCGCCACACGGCGCCGGACACAACAAACAAATGCCGCCTCAGCCCATGCCCAGCATGGCACGGGCGGCATTAACCGCACAAATTCACGCTATGAAACTACTGATTACTGGAGCCAACGGCCAGCTTGGCACAGAGCTCCGCACAATCCTTGAAAAAGATTTTCCCGGACAGACCATCTACACCGACAAAGACGAGCTCGACCTTACTAACGCGAAAGCGGTGGAGACATTCATCGCCAACAACGAAATCACACACATAGTGAACTGTGCAGCCTACACTGCAGTCGACAAGGCCGAAGAGGAAAAGATGCTCTGCGCAGCCATCAACACAGAAGCGGTGAAAAACCTCGGTATCGCCGCCGATGCCGTGGGTGCAAAGATTATCCACATCTCCACCGACTATGTGTTCGACGGCACCAACCACCGTCCATACCGCGAAAGCGACAAAGTAAACCCCATATCGCAATACGGAACCACCAAACGGAAAGGCGAAACCCTGCTGCTGGCCCTTGCCCCGGAGGCCATCATCATCCGCACGGCATGGCTCTATTCGCCCTACGGCAAAAACTTTGTGAAAACAATGCTGCGTCTGGCCGACACCCAACCCGAAATACGCGTGGTATGCGACCAGATAGGCACACCCACCTATGCCCGCGACCTCGCCCGTGCCGTGGTTAAGATTCTGTGTTCGCATCAGTGGGTGCCCGGCATCTATCACTTCACCGACGAAGGCGCCGCATCATGGTACGACTTTGCCAAAGCCATATTCCGCATCGCCGGGAAGAAGGTTAACGTAGTTCCCATACCCACCGAGGACTTCCCGACACCCGCCTCGCGCCCGGCCTACAGCATCCTCGACCGCTCGCGCATCAAGGCCACCTACGGCGTGGAGATTCCGCATTGGGAAGAGGCCCTGGCCGACTGCATGGCTCAGATTGAAAATTCCAACAACTAACCCCTGCCAAGTGTCAACACTAACAGACGAAATAAGCCGCCGGCGCACGTTCGCCATCATCTCCCACCCCGACGCCGGCAAGACAACCCTCACCGAGAAACTGCTGCTGTTCGGCGGCGCCATCCACATTGCCGGCGCCGTGAAATCAAACAAAATCAAGAAAACCGCCACATCCGACTGGATGGAGATTGAGAAACAGCGCGGCATCTCGGTGGCCACATCGGTCATGGGATTCAACTACGGCGACTACAAGATAAACATCCTCGACACCCCGGGCCACCAGGACTTCGCCGAGGACACCTACCGCACTCTCACGGCCGTCGACTCGGTGATAATCGTGGTCGACGTGGCAAAAGGTGTGGAGATGCAGACACGCAAACTCATGGAAGTGTGCCGCATGCGCAACACTCCCGTAATCATTTTCGTCAACAAGCTCGACCG
>DBFWRP010000036.1:0-2522 GCA_048222005.1 Muribaculaceae bacterium
ACCCATACTTCCGTTGAAGTTTCCGAGAAGCCCGCAACCTGCACCGAGCCCGGACACACAGCCGGCACAAAGTGCTCGGTCTGCGGCGCGACTCTCTCCGGCATGGAAGAGATACCCGCGCTTGGTCACGACTGGGGCGAATGGACTGTAACGACTCCCGCGACCTGCACGGAAAAGGGCGAGAAGACCCGCACCTGCACACGCTGTCATGAAACCGACATGGCAGAAATTTCCGCAACGGGACACACCGTGGTCACCGACCCGGCAGTCGACCCCACCTGCACCGAACCCGGCAAGACCGCGGGCAAGCATTGCTCGGTCTGCAACACGGTCATCGTTGCACAGCAGGAAATTCCCGCAAAGGGACACACCGAGGTTATCAACAAGGCAATCGCCGCCACCTGCACCGAGCCCGGTAAGACCGAGGGCAAACATTGCTCGGTCTGCAACGCGGTCATCGTTGCACAGCAGGAAATTCCCGCGAAGGGACACACCGAGGTCATCGACCCGGCAGTTGAGCCCACCTGCACCGAACCCGGCAAGACTGAGGGTAAACACTGCTCCGTCTGCAATGAGATCATCGTTGCACAGGAAGTCATCCCCGCCAAGGGTCACACCGAAGTCGTTGATGATGCTGTTGAAGCTACCTGCACCGAACCCGGCAAGACCGAGGGCAAGCACTGCTCCGTCTGCAACGAGGTCATCGTTGCACAGCAGGAAATTCCCGCAACGGGACACGCCGTGGTCGTTGACGCGGCAGTTGAACCCACCTGCACCGAACCCGGCAAGACCGAGGGCAAACATTGCTCCGTCTGCCACGAGATTCTTGTTGCACAGGAAGAGATTCCCGCGAAGGGACACACCGAGGTCATTGACCCGGCAGTCAAACCTACCTGCACCACGCCCGGCAAGACCGAGGGCAAACATTGCTCGGTCTGCAACGAAGTCCTCGTTGCCCAGGAAGTGATCCCGGCTACTGGCCACCAGCTGGAGACTCGCAATGCGGTCGAAGCAACGCTTACGACGCCCGGTTACACCGGCGACACCTACTGCTCTGTCTGCAAGGAACTGATCGAGAAGGGCTCGGAGATTCCCAAGACCGGAGTCACTATCACTTGGAAGAACGAGAATGGTAGTGTCCTGGGCATTGATACGATTCTTAAGGGATCCGTTCCCCAATACACCGGCGAGGATCCGAAGAAGAACGAGAATAAGCACTACAGTTACGAGTTCAAGGGTTGGGATAAGGAGCTTGCTGCCGTAAGCGAAGATACCGTCTATATCGCGCAGTTCACTTCGGTCGGCAAGAACGGTCTGTGCCAGGAAGACAACGGCACGTATTGGTTGGAAAACGGTCGGCATGTACGGGACAAGGGCCTTACACAGGTGAAGGATGCGAACGGTCACAATCTGTACTACTACTTTGATGTGGACGGCAAGGCTGTGAAGAATGTGTTGCCGGACGGCGGTAAGGACTTCTGGATCCCTGCGGAAAAGACCAACGGGTTGTTGCCTGAGTGGGGGTACTACTTCGATGAAAACGGCGTGATTCCCCATGACGAGCAGTTCCAGAACGGCATTGTCGAGGAAGGCGGCGTCAAGTACTACTACATCGACGGTATCCGTGTTCACATGGGTATGTTCAAACTTGATGGCAGTTTCTATTACGCCAAGTCGGATGGTGCGCTGATCGTCAACCGGACCTACTATTGCGAACGGATGAGTGACAGCGGTCTCCCGGAGGGTACGTATAGCTTTGATGCAGACGGAAAGCTCAAGAACGGTATCGTTGCAGAGAACGACAGTCTGTACTACTACTTGAACGGTGCACTGCATTATGCCGGTCTGATTGAGATTGACGGCAGCTACTACTATGTCAGGACGAGCGGCGAGGTGGTTCACGGCCGCAGCCACTGGATCACCAAGACCAACGGTCTGATGAGTGAGCGGAGTTATCATTTTGCCGAGGACGGCAGGATGATTGATCCCGAAATCAAGGATACCGGCAAGGACGGCATCGTGCAAGAGGACGGTAGCCTGTACTACTACAGGGACGGCGTTCGCTACTATGCCGGTCTGATCGAGATCGACGGCAGCTATTACTACGTCAGGACGAGCGGCGAGGTGGTTCATGGACGCAACTACTGGATTACCAAGACCAACGGACTGATGCCGGAGAAGAGCTATGCCTTTGATGACAATGGAAGAATGACTGTTGATTGATATCGTAATCTGATGCGTCGTTCCTGCGCCGAGGGGGAAAATATCTCCCTCGGTGCGGGGCGATGCCTGATAGGAAGTGAATTCGTGAAGGTTCTGCAAATCAACAGTGTGTATGGCGTTGGAAGCACCGGAAAAATAACGCAGGCGCTGCACACCGCGCTGCTTGCAGATGGCGCTGATTCCATTGTCCTGTATGGGCGCGGACCGGATGCGGATGCGCCGGGGGTCTACCGCCTTTGCCGTAATTTGTATGGAAGGGCGAACAGCCTGCTCTCGCGGCTCACCGGGCTCAGATACGG
>DBFWRP010000360.1:0-1054 GCA_048222005.1 Muribaculaceae bacterium
GGTTTGGAACGAATGATTGAAGTCTCACGACGTTGTCTGAATAAACTGAAATTCCATGAAAAAAAGCACTTTAGCCGATGTGGCCCGTCTCACAGGGCTGTCTATCACCACCATATCGCGTGTGCTCAACGGCAAATCCGAAGAGTGCCGCATCAGCAAAGCCTCGCAGGATATAGTATATCAGGCGATTAGGGAGCTTGATTATCGTCCTAACCATGCTGCGCAAAGTTTGCGCAGTTCTTCCACCCATACCATAGGTCTGCTGATTCCGCGCATAGAGAACCCGTTTTTTGCAAATATTGCCAGTATTATAATACAGGAATCGAACAAATACACCTATCCTGTGATGGTGATCGATACCTGTGAAAACCCCTTTGACGAGGATCGCGCGCTCGACACGCTCATGGCGCGCAACGTCGACGGCATCATTATGGCGCCGTGTTCCGACAATCCGGCACGCATCCGTCAGGTGGCCGAGCAGATTCCGGTGGTGCTGATAGACCGTTACTACGAAAGCGAGACCGGCGATGCGCCGCTCCCATATGTGGCAACCGACAACTACCGAGGAGCCTTCGAGGCCACACGGCTGCTGATTCAGAACGGTCACCATAATATATTGTGCATACAGGGTTCGCCGCTGTCGATTACGTCGCGCAAACGCGTCATAGGATATTGCGACGCCATGGCTCAGGCCGGGCTGCAGGCCAACATCAATGTGCGCGGCAATGATTTCTCCACACAGAACGGCTACATAGAAACCAAGCTCGCCCTGATGTCGGGCAATCCCGTCTCGGCCATCTTCGCCCTGTCGTCGACCATCCTGCTGGGCGCCATGAAAGCCGTGCAGGAGCAGCATCTGACCGTGCCGGCCGATGTGTCGATGATTTCGTTCGACAACAACCTTTTCCTCGACTATCTGAATCCCCCCATCACGCGCGTGTGCCAGCCCGTGGAATATATAGGCATCGTGGCTGTGAAGATGCTGATGGACTCCATCCTCGGCAAGGAGATTTCGCAGCCCGCCATCCTCCTTCCCCCCACCATGACCTACGGC
>DBFWRP010000361.1:0-1635 GCA_048222005.1 Muribaculaceae bacterium
GCAAATTATGCGTCTGTCACTGAACTGTCGAATGCGGGCTTTAAGATCATTAATAATAATGACGCTTGGTACTATGTGCTGGGTGACTATCTGTATGATGTTTGGTCAAGTGGCCAGTGAGGCTATAATGATGCGCTGAACGGAATCAAGAACACTCCGGTTACGCAGGCAAAGAATGTGGCGGACAAGGAAGTACCTGTGGTCGGCAGTGTCCTGTGCTGCTGGTGCGATGGCCCGGCCAAGGTTTATTCGAGTTATAAGACGCAGGTCTACAACCTCATCAAGGCCATGGCTGATGCCAACCCGGCATACTTCACCGATACGGTGAAGCTGCCCGCAACGGACACGGGTAATCAGGTATCTGTCGTAGTGACCGGTACGAAGGGCCAGACGGCAACTGTGGATGCAGAGCCTGTCATTTCTTCCTATACTTTTGATGCCGAGAATGTTGCGTCTTACAATGTGACGCCTATGGTGGCGGGTCAGAACTATACCGCTCAGGGCACTGTGACCCTGCCTGTTCCGGCCGGCTGGGTTCAGGATGCGTCTCGTATCCGCGCTTATATCATTGATAACGGCGCGGTCAAGCTTCTGTCCGGCACGCTTGCTGACGGGAAGTATACCTTTGATGTCCCGCACTTCTCGGAAATGGGACTTTTGCAGATCGCGGAAAATGGCGGCAGCACTGTTTCCGTCAGTGTCAATCAGGGGAGCACCAGCAGCTCCTACACCCTGAGTGGCGATAATCTTCCGAATGACGGCACGTATACCACGACGGACGGCCTCGCTTCCTATACCGTCACGACCGGCACGGGCGAGACGGTGGCTGAAAAAGCCGGTACAATCGTGTCCGGCAACACTTACATCATCGGCAACGGCACACAGTATATCAAGCTCGATGGGACGTCCATCACGTCGACCACGAATCCTGCTGAAGCTACGCAGTGGACGTTGACTGCGAACGATGGCGGTTACTACATTACCTCGGGTAACTATTACCTTAGCTATAGCAATGGCAGTGTCATTGTTAGTACAAGAAGTAGCTATCACACGGCATGGAAGTGGGACACAAGCGCGAACGCTTTCAGTGACGATTATTATTGGTGGACATATTATCTGACCTATGACAACGGCTGGAAGGTGTCTACCGACGAGAGCGGCGTGAGCAGTCAGGCTTACACGACACGTGCTCTGCCCGGTGAGAAAACGGTTACCTTTACTGGTGTTCAGACCGGCACGACTGCTGTGACGCTGGGTACCGTGCGCTATACGATTATTGTAAATAGAGAGGATTTGACCAGTGCAACCACGCTGCCGATTCAGTTGTGGATTACGAATGCGCCGATTGAAGTTACAGGAGTTACTACGAAGGGCAGCGGTCAATTCAACGACTATAACAATGGCGGGTATGCGCAGTACGTAACAGTAAAGGCTGATGCGGCCAATAATTGCGAAGAAGGCGTGCCGCTGTCCGATATTGTGCCCGTTGCAATCAAGGACAATGCGACAACAACAAAAGATGACCGCAATGCAACAAATGCCCTCTGGAAAGGAACTGTTCTGAATACGACCACTGGACTTCAAAAAGTTTGGTGGAAGGATATGACGATGGCTGATGGGCGTACAGACTATCAG
>DBFWRP010000362.1:0-3229 GCA_048222005.1 Muribaculaceae bacterium
ATAGAACACTGTGCGGAACATCAGTGCGACCCGGCTTTGAGAAGCCTTGTGGCCGTCACTGAATCACGGCCAGACCGCCCTGCGAGGTCTCCTTGTAAAGCGAGGGGATATCGTGCCCTGTCTGCTTCATCACTGACACAATGCGGTCGAAGCTCACCGAATGACGCCCGTCGCTGAACGCTGCATACAGATTGGCGTCCAGCGCCCTGGCAGCGGCATAGGCATTACGCTCGATGCAGGGAATCTGTACCAGGCCGCACACGGGGTCGCATGTCAGCCCGAGGTGATGCTCAAGCCCCATCTCGGCTGAATATTCAATCTGGGCAGGCGTCCCGCCGAACAGCTGCGAGGCAGCCGCGGCAGCCATGGCGCAAGCCACTCCGACCTCGCCCTGACAACCTACCTCAGCGCCGGAAACAGAGGCATTGAATTTCACCACATTGCCGAACAATCCGGCGGTGGCGAGAGCGCGCAAGATGCGCTGCTCCGAAAAGTTTTTCGAAGTGTACAGGTGATAGAGCACGGCCGGTACAATGCCGCACGAACCGCAAGTTGGCGCCGTGACGATCAGGCCGCCGGCGGCATTCTCCTCCGAAACGGCAAGAGCATAGGCATATACCAGCCCACGGCTCTTCAGGCTCAGACTGTGGCCGGAGGCGTTCATGTAGTACGCCACAGCCTTGCGGCGCACACCCAGTCCGCCGGGGAGCACACCCTCCTCCTCGATGCCGCGCTCAACGGCCTCTTTCATCACCGTCCATACTCGGCGCAGGTAGTCCCAGATCTCCGGACCCTCGCACTGCTCGACATATTCCCAATACGACCGTCCGCTTTTCTCGCACCAGTCAAGGATATCGCGGATGGTGGTGAGGCCATAAACCTGCTCAGATGGGGCGCGCTCCTCCCCTTCTCGCACAATATCTCCGCCACCAACGCTGTAATATGTTTCTGCATCCGTCAGGTTTCCATCCTTGTCGAACGCCTCTATTTTCATGGCATTGGGGTGGAACGGCAGAAATACATCCGGCTTCCACACAATCTCGGCAGGCGCCGAAGGCTCGAGCTCCTCGAGGATAGCCTTGTCGGTAAGGTGACCGCGCCCGGTGGCAGCAAGCGCACCGTAGAGCGTGACCACACGGCGCACCGCTCCGGGCGTACGCTCCAGAAACATCTGAGCGGCCTTACGCGGCCCCATTGTGTGGCTGCTCGACGGACCGAACCCTATCTTATATATCTGTTTGATTGATTCCATAACTTAAAGTCATTCAATATCATTATTCATGTGAACTACAAATTTACACAAAAAACCATCAAACCGCAATATCACCGCATGTAAATCAACCATTCACAAAGACAATCTATTCTCCCCAAAACAATCCAACCGCAATAGCACGAAGATTGGAAAGCTTAAACTGAATCTGCACCGCCCGCTGCCGATTTTCACCGTCAATTCTCAGATGCCCTCCCCTCCTCATTCTAAGGTCGTTTTGATGCAATTATAATGTAGTTTTGATGTGGCTTTGATGTAGCTGTTGATGCTGATTTGATGTGGCTTTGATGCGGGATTTGAAGATTTTTTCAGGAAAACACAAAAAACGGCTTGCACAATTCGCATAAAAGTCCTACCTTTGCAACGCTTTCAACGGAAAGCCGGAGTAAAACATTTCATTCTCAGAAATGCCAACCGACATATTGGAGAGGTGGGTGAGTGGCTGAAACCACCAGTTTGCTAAACTGACGTAGGAGCAATCCTACCACGAGTTCGAATCTCGTCCTCTCCGCAATAAAGCCTGATTTTTCAGGCTTTTATTGTATATATACGCACAAAAATTACGCACGATTATCAAAAATCGTGCGTAATTTTTGTGCGTATTCGTGACAACATTTTACTTGCCTATGTTTGCCTGGTTGTTGGCATTGTAGCGGTCACCGTGAATCTTGATCTTGCCGAGAGCTTCGTCGATACGGCGCATTTCATCGTCGGTATAGGTGATATTGGCCGCCTCTATATTGTCAGTCAGACGTTTAAGGCTGCGGTGTCCGGGGATAGGCACAATCCAAGGTTTCTGATGCAGCAGCCATGAGATTGAAATCTGTGCGGGTATGTATTTAACCACCCGCCATCGGCACCGAGTGAGGCCCCGGCAAGGCAACTTCAGCAGGTAAGTTGCCAACTTGGCGGATTTTTGCTAAATTTGGCCGCAAGGGAAGGGACTCCATAACTATGAATCAGAATTACACATATTTTATCTACGGACTGTGCTGCATGTTTTATTCCATGATGGCATGGTTCTTCTGGCGAAAACGCGGCGAAAGGCTTTCAAGCCTCGTGATGGTGCTGATGGTTATCATCGCCTTGCAATGTGTCAAGGATCTTTTCTTTCTGTCCTATACTGTTTTCGAATCCAGAGAGCTTTGGGCCATGATGACCGCCCCCGATATGCTTGCCGTTCCGTTCTATGGGTTTATCCTTACCGAATTGTGTTGTCCAGGCAAACTTTCACTACGTCCGGCTGTTGTGCAGCTCCTGCCGTTCATTCTGCTGCCGGTACTGTTCATCGCCACAAGGATTGAGGCGTTTTATATCATTGAAGTGGTATGGGCTGCAATCTACGGGCTGGGCTACGCTATCTGGACTATGTTTGCCATCGGGCGCTACAACCGTCTGCTGAAACAGCGTTTTTCCTACGAGGACAACATCAATCTCGACTGGCTTAAATCCATCCTGGTGTTCTTCTTTGCCATGCTGAGCCTGTGGATTGTGGACTGCATGTACATCAACCTCAACATCGAGCGTATCTATCTGCTCGGATCCATGGCCATGTGGATGTTCCTCTGCTATTTCATCTACCGGCATGAATCTGTGATAGGCGAGCTCGGTCTACCGTCAAATGAAAAGCCGGGGACACCCGAAGAGGAATCCGCTATTTCAATTCGCATACGCAGTCTATTCGACGAACAGCAAGTGTTTCTAAACCCCAACATCAAGCTATCCGACATTGCCGCAATGGTGGGAAGCAACCGCACCTACGTCAGCCGGTTCTTCAACGACGAACAGAAAACCACATTCTTCGACTTTGTGAACGGCTACCGCATCAACTATGCAAAAAATCTTCTGAGAACCTCCGACGAAAAGATGGATGTGATAGCCGAAAAATCTGGTTTCAATTCCCGACAGTCATTCCACCGGGTATTCAGCAAAATCACAGGATGCACCCCCGATCAGTTC
>DBFWRP010000363.1:0-4892 GCA_048222005.1 Muribaculaceae bacterium
ATTGAACTGGCAGCGGTGACCCGTGAGGAAAAAATCAATACTATGATTTTGGAGACTGCGGCCGAAGGCGCGCGTTTCATAGCAGGTGAAATAGCCCGTTATGTGCAGCGTTTTGTGGCCGAGAAAGGCAAATGCGTGCTCGGACTTGGCGCCGGGGCGGAGACATTGCCTGTTTATGCGCACCTTATATCAATGGTCAAGGCTGGCGAACTGAGCTTCGAGCATGTGGTGGTCTATAACATCGGCGAGTTTTTCCCGCTCACCGAGGGGGGGCCGTCGACTTTGCGCCGTCTGCACGAAGTGCTTCTCGACCATGTGGATATACTGCCTGAAAATATCCATTCCATCAATACACACATCACCAAGGAATCGATGTTCGAGTATTGTCGTGCATACGATGATGCCATCGATGCTGAAGGGGGGCTTGACGTGGTGGTTTGCCAGATGGGCAAGAACGGCTCGTTGGCGTTCAATGAACCCGGAAGCCCCGTTACAACGCTGTGCCGCCTTGTACTGTTGGGCAATGACGCCCGCCACTCCATCGCTTCGGAATATAATGTGGACGATGTGCCGACAACGGCTGTCACGCTTGGAATAGAAAACATATTGCGCAGCCGCCGCATTCTGACTATGGCCTGGGGCGAGGCTTCGGCGTCGATTGTTGCCAAGGCCGTGGAGGGTGAGGCATCCACCGCTGTGCCCGCTTCGTTGCTGCAGGGACATCGCCATGTGAAGTTGATTGTTGACCTCCCTGCCGCCGATTCGCTCACCCGCATCATACATCCGTGGAAGGTGACATCGTGCGAGTGGACCGACAAACTCATACGCCGTGCAATTGTGTGGCTGTGCCATCTCACTGGTAAGCCGATTCTTAAACTCACCGACAAGGATTATAACGATGCCGGCCTGAGCGAACTGTTGGCTATCTACGGCTCGGCTTATAATGTCAACATTAAGATTTTCAACGATCTTCAGCACACTATCACAGGATGGCCCGGCGGAAAACCCAATGCTGACGACACTTACCGTCCGGAACGTGCGCTGCCGTTCCCGAAGCGTGTCATGGTGTTCTCTCCGCATCCCGACGATGATGTGATTTCGATGGGCGGAACACTGAAACGCCTTGTCGACCAGAATCATGATGTGCATGTGGCTTATGAGACGTCTGGCAACATTGCGGTGGGCGATGAGGATATGACCCGCTATATCATGCTGATGGACAGCATTGCCGATCGTTTCGGCATTGATACACCCGCTTATGCAAATAAAAGTGAGGAGATTCATCAGTTCCTGGCAACCAAGGTGGCCGGTTCGGTGGATATTCCCGATGTGCGTTATCTGAAAGCGAAGATTCGTCAGGCTGAGGCGCGCATAGCATGTGCATATATAGGTGTGAAACCGGAAAATGTGCATTTCCTGAATCTCCCGTTCTACGAAACCGGCACCATAAAGAAGGGTGATTTGTCGGAAGCTGATGTAGATATCGTGAAAAATCTTATCAGCACTGTCAAGCCTCATCAGATTTTTGTGGCTGGCGATCTTGCCGATCCTCATGGCACACACAAGGTTTGCACGGATGCCGTTCTCGCTGCTATCGATGAACTGAAAGGGGAGGACTGGATGCGCGACTGCCGCGTGTGGATGTACCGTGGCGCATGGGCAGAATGGGAAATCGACCATATCGAGATGGCTGTGCCTATCTCTCCTGAAGAGCTGCGCTTCAAACGTAATTCCATCCTCAAGCATCAGAGTCAGATGGAGAACGCTCCGTTCCTGGGTGATGACGACCGCCTGTTCTGGCAGCGTGCCGAGGAGCGCAACCGTGCCACGGCCAGTCTCTACGAGAGTCTCGGACTTGCTTCCTATGAGGCCATAGAGGCGTTTGTGGAATACCATCCGCTATAACGCAGACATAGTTTGTTGGCCGCCGGTATCATCCTGCGGCCATGGCCAAACCTGCAGACCAGTTGTAGGGACGCTCGGCTCGAGCGTCCGCCCAAATCATCTGCTGCAAAAATCTGTCTTACCCCCCCAAAGTAGAGGCACTGGTTTTAGAAATCAAAAAAATCGCAATCTCTTGCCAAGAGATTGCGATTTTTCATAGTACGCTAATATATAAGCATATGCAAATCCGGAAATCTGACAGCCATTAAACAACGGTAGAAATTTGCATAAAATTTTCATATCTCTTACCCATCGCCAAAACGTCTCCGAGCAAAGAAAACTCCCTCATAGTTTGATAATTCCCTCTAATTGTAGTAACTTTGGCAAATGAAAATCGCAATCTCTTGGCAAGAGATTTTAATTTTCAGATTGGCCTATTTGCCTGTATATGTGCATATTGGGCTTACATATGAATCTCGGCGACTTTATTTCTGCGGATTCATCCGCTAAATAGAGGACTCGCCCTATTGCTTGAAAATTACGAACTTACATTTTTGAAACTGGACGCAGTGACTCAATCAGACGAATCGCCGGTGTTCCGCCTGGATGTGGATGTTACGGGTAAGCCTCCCTACTATTCCGCAGCCCTTTCGGCTCTGCGCCGTAAGGTCGGGGCGGAAACTGTGCCGGTTGCTGAGGTCAATGCCGAGCTGATTGATGGCTATGTGCGTTCGCTCTTCTCATCCGGGGTGTCAAAAAATTCGGTCAGCTCTTATCTGAGGGCCATCCGCTCGCTGTATAACAAGCAGATGAAACTGGCGGCACTTCCGCGCACAGATGCGTTCAGCTGCGCCACCGATTTGATTGACCGCGCTGCTTCAGCTCGGGTAAATAGCGTCCGACCGGTCTTGCCGCGTCAGCGTTCCGACGCCCGCTTCTGGCGCGTTGTGCGCAACAGCCGCTTTGCCGACCGCGACGCCATACGCACCCTTGTGGCGTCTGTCGCAGCCGATGCCGATGTGTTCATGCCCGATGCTGTGCTCTATCGCCGCAACCGCGCCGGCAAACTGAAAAAGACCCCCGACCGCCTTCTCCGCCCTCTGCTGTTCGTGCGCCTCTCGGCCGCCGAGGCCGATAGCCTTCAGCGTCTTATGGGCTACGGGGCCACTATATTTTTCACCCGAAACGGCAACCGCAAATCGTATTCGGCCATTTCCAACCGCGAGATGGCCAATTTCTCGCTCGCAGTAGGCTCCGGCCTCGGCGAGCTTGAGGAATACACCGATCACCGTGCATTTGCCAAAGGGCAGCGCATCCGCGTGGTGGGCCACCCGCTTTTCGATGGCCTGATAGGGGAGATCGATGCCGACAGCCCCGCCGACGAACTTAACGTTAAGGTGGTGCTCCGTGGGGGAGGGCTCGTGTTCGTTACCGATAAGATTCATCGTAGTCAGATGGAGGTGATAGAATGAACCGCATGGACTTTGAAGTGATGCCCTGTGTGCCGGATGGCATATGGCTAACTGTAACCGACGCTGAGATTGATGCGGCCGCACCCGATGTGCTCGCCGCCCTATGGCAGATGTATTCGTTTCTCCTTGACCACGGTCTCACCTGCGATGCCGACTGCGATGCTCCCTCTCCGGCGCTCTGTCGCCGACGTCTGGAGCGCATCGCCGCTCTTCTCGCAATTAGCCCCAAAGAGCCGGCTTCCCTTCTCACTTTCTCCTCGCCCTGTTTAACAGAAGCCCTCGGCTTCCAGCCCGGGTTAGGCAGCCTTTCCGAATCAGTCCGCAGCTTTTGTCTGTCGTGTGCGCGTCTTGACGCGCTCTCATCCCCCGAGCTTGCCGCCCTCGCCGACCGCCATTTCCGCCTTTACGCAGCTGCCGCCTCCTCCTCCGCCTCATCTCCGGCCGATCTGTTCGCACTGCTCCATCTGCGCAACCGTCTGCTCGACCGCCTGCCCCGCTTGGCCGTGCGTTATGAAGAGTTTGACCTCGCGAACCAGACCGAGGAGCGTCTCTGGCAGCTCTGCGCATCGCCTGCAAGCCCCATCTCCCCGCAGGCAGCCGACATTCTTCTCTACCTCTATTTCCCGCTCACACGCCTGTGGTGGGCGCTCCTCCCTCCCGCTGCCTGATGGCGGGAGCATCAACTCTTCCGCAAAAACTTTTAGCAAATGAAACAGAAATACAACATAGCGGTGGCCGGAACGGGCTACGTGGGGATGAGCATCGCCACGCTGCTGGCCCAGCACCACCACGTGACGGCCGTGGATGTAATCTCCGAAAAGGTGGATATGATCAACCGGCGCCGGTCGCCCATCCAGGACGACTACATCGAGCGCTATCTTGCCGAAAAGCCGCTCGACCTCACGGCCACACTCGACGGCGCGGCGGCCTACCGCGACGCCGATTTCGTGGTCATAGCCGCCCCCACCAACTACGACCCGGAGAAGAACTATTTCGACACCTCGCACGTCGAGGAGGTCATCGACCTGGTGCTGAGCGTCAACCCCGAGGCCGTGATGGTCATAAAATCCACCATCCCCGTGGGCTACTGCCGCTCGCTCTATCTGCGCTACGCCGCTCAGGGCGTCGGCCGACTCAACCTGCTCTTCTCCCCCGAGTTCCTGCGCGAGAGCAAGGCGCTGTACGACAACCTTTACCCCTCGCGCATCATCGTCGGCTCGCCCAAGCTCATCGACGACCCGCGGTTCGAGGAGGAGAACCGCGCCATCCGCGCCATCGCCGACATCCCGGCCCTCACCGAGGCCGCACACACCTTCGCCGCCCTGCTGCAGCAGGGGGCCGAGAAGAAGGATATCCCCACACTGTTCATGGGCATGAAGGAGGCCGAGGCCGTGAAGCTCTTCGCCAACACCTACCTGGCCCTGCGCGTGAGCTACTTTAACGAGCTCGACACCTACGCCGAGGTCAAGGGCCTCGACTCCCGCGCCATCATCGAGGGCATCGGCCTCGACCCGCGCATCGGCACCCACTACAACA
>DBFWRP010000364.1:0-6487 GCA_048222005.1 Muribaculaceae bacterium
CATCTCAAAGAATCCGAGACCCTTGCGCGGCGCCTTACAGGGATTATGCTTATGCCAGCGGGCCAGCATGAAGCAGCACAGAATCACAATGATGCATGCAATGAAGATTGCGCACACGTTCTTGGTTATCGACAGATCCCATGGCTTGCACTCCTTGCCGTCGACAATTTCAACGATCTTACCTTTGTAGTCGCCATCGGTTGCAATCTTGAAGGTGGCATCACCATCCTTCCAGACAGCGCCGTGCTCCACACGGGCGGATGAAAACACATGCAGGCCATCCTTGCCGAACACAATCACCGGAAGCGGCATGCGCTTGTGGTGATTGAAGGGCACTTCCCAGCCATAACCGTCGCCGAGGTGCTCGAAAATGGTGCTCTTCAGGTCAAGCTCATCCTCATGGGTGGCCTCCTCAACGTGTTCAAGGTCGGCATGGACATCCTTTTCAATAACCGAATCATCGGCCGCAGCCATTCCGAAGGCTGTAGCCACAATCAGTGAGAAAAGGAACAGAATGCGTTTCATATGTTGCGGTGGTATTATATCAGAATTCAATAGACACACACGGAAATAACGTCGTGATCGATATCGGCGATGCCGCCTGCGACCTCCACTTCATGCTCGCCGTCGCTGTTACGGTAGCGGACAACGCCCTTGTCGAGTGTCGAGATGAGCGATGCGTGACGCGGGAGCACTGTGAACTGCCCTTTTTCGCCGGGAAGCGTTACGGTTTGCGCCTCTCCTTCGAAAATTATGCGTTCTGCCGATATGATTTTAAGTATCATAGTGTTGTCTATGTGGGAATTATTGGCCGATAAATGCTTTATTTAACCTGAGCGAGCAGTTTCTTGCCTTTCTCTATGGCTTCATCGATTGTGCCGACATTGAGGAAGGCCTGCTCGGGATATTCATCCATCTCACCCGAAAGGATCATCTTGAATCCGCGGATGGTCTCGCTGAGGGGAACCATCACACCGGGGAGACCGGTGAACTGCTCTGCCACGTGGAACGGCTGCGAGAGGAAACGCTGCGCACGGCGTGCACGCGAAACCACAAGCTTATCCTCGTCCGAAAGCTCATCGACACCGAGGATCGCGATGATATCCTGAAGCTCGTTATATTTCTGCAGGAGCTGCTTCACGGCCTGCGCAGTGTTATAGTGATCCTCGCCGATGATGTTGGGGTCGAGGATTCGTGATGTCGATTCAAGCGGGTCGACGGCAGGATAGATACCGAGCTCCGAAATCTTACGGCTTAGCACCGTCGTGGCGTCGAGGAAGCTGAAGGTTGTGGCCGGAGCTGGGTCGGTCAAGTCGTCGGCAGGCACATAGATAGCCTGCACCGATGTGATCGAACCGTTCTTTGTGGATGTGATTCGCTCCTGGAGCATACCCATTTCAGATGCAAGCGTAGGCTGATAACCCACAGCCGATGGCATACGGCCGAGAAGAGCCGAAACTTCGGAACCAGCCTGGGTGAAACGGAAAATATTGTCGATGAACAGCAGAATGTCCTTACCGCCACCGTCCTGGTCGCGGAACTGCTCGGCCACGGTCAGACCGGAAAGTGCCACACGCAGACGTGCGCCCGGAGGTTCATTCATCTGGCCGAACACGAGGGTGGCCTGCGACTGCTCCACCTCCTTCATGTCAACGTCGGCAAGATTCCACTCGCCTTTTTCCATACCTTCACGGAACTTCTCGCCGTATTTCATTACGCCGCTCTCAATCATCTCGCGCAGAAGGTCGTTACCCTCGCGGGTACGCTCTCCCACACCGGTGAACACAGAGAAGCCGTTGTGCCCCTTGGCGATGTTGTTGATGAGCTCCATGATGAGCACAGTCTTACCCACACCGGCGCCGCCGAACAGACCGATCTTGCCACCCTTGCTGTAAGGCTCGAGAAGGTCGATCACCTTGATTCCGGTGAAGAGGATTTCGGTACCGATAGTCAGGTCCTCAAACTGTGGAGCCGGCTGATGGATGGGACGCATTTCGGTGCGTTTCAGCTCAGGGAGATGGTCGATAGCCTCGCCCACAACGTTGAGCAGACGGCCTTTCACCTGCTCGCCGGTAGGAACTGCAATCGGGCGTTCCAGACTGTCGACGCGCAGACCGCGACGCAGACCGTCGGTGCTCTCCATGGCCACACAGCGCACTGTGTCCTCGCCAATGTGTTGCTCCACTTCAAGAATCAACATCGAACCGTCCTCACGGTCGACTTTCAACGCGGTATAGATGGGAGGCAGGATGTTGTCGTCACCATCGAAAATCACATCGACTACAGGGCCGATTACCTGTGCTATTTTTCCGAATTTATCGCTCATTACTATGAGAGGTGTAGGTATGAAACAGAATATTTGTTGTTGGAGGTGTGGGTGACACCCGCAGCCGGTTTTGCCGGCCTGAGGCATCGGCAGCATCAGGGCAAGTAATCAGAAATACCAGCCCATGCAGATTATCAGGACCATCAGCGCAAGGTTGACAAGGTTGATGGGGAGAAGATATTTCCATTCGAGCGAAAGCAGCTGGTCGATACGCAGACGTGGATAAGTCCACTTGAACCAGATAATCACGAACGAAAGGATAAATGCTTTGAGGAGGAACCATACAACCGAGGGGATATAGCCCATTATCTGGTTGAAACCATCCCATCCCTCTATGCGCAGCGGCATCCAGCCACCGAAGAACATCAGAGCCGCAACACCGGAAACGATGAAGAGGTTAAGATACTCAGCAAGATAGAAGAAACCGAAATGGATACCGGAATATTCGGTGTGATAACCGGCAGTAAGCTCACTTTCGGCCTCGGGAAGGTCGAACGGGCCACGGTTGGTTTCCGCAGTGCCGGCAATCATATAGATTACAAACGCGATGATTGCGGGGATATGTGCCTGGAAGATGAACCACCCGTCGGCCTGTGCCTCCACAATTTTCACAACATCCATCGTTCCGGCGAACGCCACCATGGTGAGGATCGACAGACCGACCGACAGCTCGTAGCTCACCATCTGCGCACCCGAACGGAGGGCACCGATAAGAGTGAACTTGTTGTTCGACGACCAACCGGCGAGCAGGATACCGAGCACACCGATCGACGAGCAGGCCACCAGGAAGAAGATGCCGATGTTGAAATCAATCACCTGCAGTCCGTTACCCCAGGGGAGCACTGCAAAGCAGAGCATCGAAGCGATGATGACAAGGTAAGGTGCAAGGGCAAAGAGGAACTTGTCGATATGGTTGAGGGAAATCAGCTCCTTGATGAGCATCTTCACGGCGTCGGCCACACTCTGGAGCAAACCCCAGGGACCCACACGGTTCGGGCCGAGGCGACACTGGAAATATGCGCATATCTTGCGCTCATAAAGGATATAGAAGAGCGCCAGCACGGTATAAACGAGCAGCAAGCCCACACCCACCAGCAGGCACTCTACGGTGGTTGCCAGCCATGAAGGCATGTAATTGTTGAGCAGGGCGTCGAACCATGCAGTAAGACTATGGAAATTATCTATCGTGTAGTTATCCATAACGTTATTTGAGAATAGCAAAATTCACTATTATGTGTTCGTAATCAATGTGATGCCGCCTGCGGCGGTTAACTTGTTTGCGTGCCGGCCGCACGTCAGCGGTCCATATCGGGCACGATATAGTCGAGCGAACCGCCGATGGTGATGAGGTCGGCGATTTTCTGCCCCACTGTGATGTGATCCACCACAGCAGCCGCATTGAGGCTCGGAGTGGCGAGCTTGAGACGGTAGGGCTTGGTTGATCCATCGCTTTCGAGATATACGCCGAACACGCCGCGGCAACCTTCAACCACCTGGAACCAATGGCCCACAGGGAGCTTGAGCACTTTGGGAACTTTTGCCAGATAATCGCCTTCGGGGATATTGTCAATGAGCTGCTCGATGATATGGGCGCTCTGCATCACTTCGTCGAGGCGGTTGTTGAAACGCGCCATCGAATCGCCTTCGGTGCGTACAACCTGCTCGAAATCGAGTTTCTCGTATCCACTGTAAGGATGTGTCTTGCGCACATCGCAAGCCCAGCCGGAAGCACGTCCGGACGGACCGGTTATACCGAACGAGATGGCATCCTCGTGCGAGAGCACACCGACACCCTCCATACGGTTCTTGGCAATCACATTACCGGTGAAAAGTTTCTTATATTCGGCCACATTCTTGGGGAGAACCTCAAGCAGAGCGTGAACGTCCTTCACGAAATCGGGGTCGAGATCCGCCATCACACCGCCGATACAATCATAGTTGAATGTCATGCGGGCGCCGCAGGTCTTTTCCATGATGTCGAGAACCTGCTCGCGCACACGCAGTGTGTAGAACAGCATGGTGGTGGCACCGAGGTCCATACAGAATGTTCCCATGAACAGGCAGTGCGAAGCTATACGCGACAGCTCGTCCATCAGTATGCGGATTACGCGCGCACGCTCGGGAACCTCGATTCCTGCGGCCTTCTCGATGCAGAGGCAGAGGCCGTGATGATAATTATGAGCCGAGAAATAGTCGAGACGGTCCATAAAATGAAGCGTCTGCATGTAAGCCAGATTCTCGCTAAGTTTTTCAACTCCACGGTGAATGTAGCCCATGTAGACGTCTATTTTCTTGATGGTCTCGCCATCGACAGCAGTGCGGAAACGGAGCACGCCGTGGGTAGCGGGGTGCTGCGGGCCGATGTTCACCACAAAATCATCGGGAGCGAATACAGGCACTTCCTTCTTTTCAACCTTTCCGTCGGGTTGCTCCACCCAGGTGGAGGTATAATCGCTCTGACGCTCGTTTTCAACCGACACGGCGTTCTGAGGCTCGTTCATGTTGTAATCCTTGCGCAAGGGGTAACCCACCCAGTCGATGCTGAGGAAGAGGCGGCGCATATCGGGATTACCGATAAATACGATGCCGTAGAAATCGTAAACCTCACGTTCAAAAATTCCTGCAATGCGGTAAAGGTCGGCAATGCTGTGGAGCATGGGGTTATCGCGGTCGGTGGTTTCGACACGCACCGAGACGAACTGCTTTGTTGTGGTCGACGTGAGATAATAAACGCATCCGAGCGAGGTTTTCCAATCGTTGCCGACTATGGTTACAAGGTAGTCGAATCCGAGGTCGTCGCGCAGAGCCTTCACCAGAGCGTGAAGCTGTGCATCAGCGACTTTGACGAGCAGAATCTCGCCTTCCTCGAAGGCAGCATCGGGGCAAAGCTTGGAAATCTTATCCTGCAATTCAGCCATATTGTTAGTTTTCTTCGTTGTGGTTGAGATTGTTAAACATGGAGTAGAGAGGCTTCATCCGTGGGGATTATTCCTCAGTCACGGGATGTTCCTGAAGATACTTTTTGCGGTCCTCCTTGCGGTTCACTACGCCGAAGAAACGCTCCACCTTCATCTTTCTTGAAAGCTGCATGATACTGTAGATCATGGCTTCGGGACGGGGCGGACAGCCCGGGCAGTAGACATCGACCGGAACAATCTCCTCGATGCCCTTGGCCACATGATACGAGTTGCGGAACGGTCCGCCGGAAATTGCGCAACTGCCGCATGCGATTACATATTTAGGTTCGGCAAGCTGATCGTACAGACGGCGGAGCACCGGTGCCATACGGTTCACAATCGTTCCGGCCACCATGATGAAGTCGGCCTGACGGGGGGACGAACGGGCCACTTCCCAACCGAAACGCGCCATATCGAAACGCGCCGCGCCGAGCGATACGAACTCGATGCCGCAGCAGCTTGTGGCGAATGTCAGAGGCCAGATTGAATTGCTTCGGCCCCAGTTGATCAGCTTATCGAGCGACCCTACCAGCACGTTGGTGCCGCTGTCGCGAAGCTCCTGAACGAGCTTTTCAATATATTCATTGTCCTTCCAGGCCTCATAGGGCATGGATTTGGTGGTAACGTTTTTTACTTCCATTCAAGAGCTCCTTTCCGCCAGGCATAAACCAAGCCCAGCACTAAGATGGCAAAAAACACGGCTACCGCAGCCACGCCTGCCCCACCAAAGGGGTTACGCAGGCACACAGCCCAGGGATAGAGGAACACAGTCTCCACATCGAACATCAGGAAGAGTATGGCAAACAGATAGTAACCTACATGGAAACGTGTCATACTTCCACCTCGTGTGGGGATACCGCACTCGTAAGCCTCACCTTTCTGAGGGTTGAACGAACGGGGCGAGATAAGCCCGGCAAGCCATAACGCCAATGCCACAAGTGCGGCTCCGGTAAGGAGCGCCACAATGGCAAACAGGGCGGGATCAATTCCAAAAATACCTAATGATATCATAAATTGTTTTGAGTTTTCTCAATTCTATGGTCAGTAGCCACTCCCGGCGACAGGCACGCCAAAAGGCGGCCGGCAATCCGGCTCGTGACCCGATGCATCGACAAGTAACTGCTCCAGCATCAACAATTCCACATTTATCGATTCCTGAAAATCAGGCAGACCGCACATCGCTTCTTTCCGGAATCAATCGCAA
>DBFWRP010000365.1:0-1119 GCA_048222005.1 Muribaculaceae bacterium
TTCCACGCCGCCGGACGGAATATCTTGTCTTCCTCCACATTGTGCATGCAGACGGGAATGCGGAGCATCGAAGCCAACGTAATCAAATCTTGCCCGATGTGCCCGTAACTGATAGCCCCGTGGTTGGCTCCCCAGTTGTTCATCACGGAATACACGTCACGGAAAGCCGGTTTGTCGCACAAACGGGGCACGAACCAAGTCGTAGGCCAAGTGGGGTCGGTACGCTTGTTAAGCACCTCATGGATTTCCGGATCCACATCGGCCGTCCATCCTTCGGCAATCTGAAGCACCGGGCCTAATCCTTTCACCAGATTCAGGCGCGACATGGTGACGGGCATCCCTCCTTTCGACAAGAAGTTACTGGAAAAACCGCCCCCACGGAAATAATCACGGTCGGCCGGCAACCAGTTGGTGGCCTTCAGGCAAGCCTCAGCGTCCTTCTCCGTCATCTCCCAACAAGGTTTCATGCAGGGTTCGCCTGCCGCATTAGTGCTTTCGCCCGTGGCATCCAACGTGGTGGCACCCGAGTTAATCAAATGAATCATGCCCCCCGCTGCCAGACCGGTCAGTTCTTTTCCCGTCACACGCTTCACGGCTTCGGGACTCCAATACGTACGCACGTCGCTGAACATCTGCCCGCAACCGGTCAGCAAGTTGCCGAACAACATGGCCACAGCGTTGCAGGAGTCGTTTTCAGTAGCCAACACGTATGCCTTGCGGATACCGTTCCAGTCGAATGTGCTGCACATCAGGGCTTCCGTGAAATCGCCGTTGGGTTTCCAGTCCGTCCACTGGCGCTGTCCTTGGAAACCGGCGGCAATGGCATTATGCCCGATGGCCTCCTCCTTGAAGCCCATCTCGCGAAGCCGGGGATTACCCTTCATCAAGTCACGCACGATAAGGGTCATCTTCACCACAAACTCCCAATCGGCATCTTTCTGCTCCCGGGTTTTCTGCCGTTCGGGACGGTTCTTTTCCCATCCCTCCTTCGTCTTGCAATATTTCTCCGTCCAGGCCATGGCTTTCGCATATTCTTCGCGGTCGTAAATGCCCTCTTCCATGCGGCGAAGGATTTCAGTTTCATCGACACTCTCATTGCGCATGCCCAGATACTCCTGG
>DBFWRP010000366.1:0-12010 GCA_048222005.1 Muribaculaceae bacterium
GCCTTACCCTTAGAGCCGGTGTGATTGCCAACGTAGCCGTTGGGATTGTGCTCACGCTCATCATGGGCACACTTTACTTTTTCCTTGACCATATGGGGCAGGAGGAAGAACTTCTTCCTCTCATCAAGCCGTTTTACCTGATTGTGCTCTCATCGCTGATTCCATTGTCTCTTTTCAACGCGTTCGCGCAATGGAGCTACGGCATACGCAACACGGCTCTGCCGATGTGGATTCTAATCGGCTGCAACATCATCAACATCTTCGGCAATTACATGCTCATCTTCGGCAATTTCGGCGCTCCGGAACTTGGATTGAACGGTGCTGGATTGTCCACTTTGTTTGTGCGCGTCCTCGCCCCGCTGGCTATCCTTGCAGTGTTTTTCACATCGAAATCATACAAGGCATACAAAACCGGATTTACTGACAAAACATTGAAAATTGGCCGCAGCCTTATGAAAAAGGTGGTGTCAACCTCCTGGCCCGTGGCACTGCAGATGGCTTGCGAGACCGCAGCGTTTTCCACCTGTGCCGTATTCGCAGGATGGATAGGCACCATATCGCTCGCCGCATTTCAAATTATCATCGTCATCGGCTCGCTCGGCTTCTGCATATACTACAGTATCGGCACGGCAATTGCCATCTCAGTCTCAAATGTTGCAGGAAGCCATTCGTTGCACAGCTGCCGGCGCGTGGCTTACGACGGGTATCTGGTCATGCTGTTTTTCGCAGCACTGTCGACATGCGCTTTCATTTTTGCCGGCCGGCCGTTGATGGGGCTGTTTTCCTCCGACATGGAGGTGGTGACAGCAGCACAGGCCCTGATATTCCCGCTGATTCTATATCAGTTGGGCGATGCGACACAGGTTACATTCGCCAACGCCCTGCGCGGCACATCGCATGTGCGTCCGATGCTGTGGATTGCATTTGTAAGTTACGTGGTTGTAGGGCTGCCTGCGACACTTCTGCTGGCCTTCCCGGCCGGGCTTGGCAACTATGGCATCGTCCTGAGTTTCTCGGTGTCGCTGTTCACGGCCGCCGTGCTTTTCTTCAGCCGGTTCATAAAGGTTACACGGCAGCAAACAAGAGTGACAAGTTAATTTGTCCAAATGCCAAAAAAGGCATAACTTTGTTGGATGTTAAGCCTGCCTGATGCAGGCATAGACAACGTGGATGCAGTCTTAAAATCCACATCCATTTCAAACAACCGCAGCATATTTTGGAAAACGATATAGAAATCAACGGCCAACGTGTCCATTATGAGGAATCGGGAGAGGGGAGACCTCTGATCCTGATGCATGGATGGGGATGTAATCTGACAACGGTACGGTCCATCGCCGCCACTGCATCGAAAACCCACCGTGTCCTCAATCTGGACATGCCGGGCTTCGGCCTGTCACCCGAACCGGATTCAGTGTGGGACATCGACCAGTACGCCCAACTTGTGAACCGGTTCATTGACCATCTGCATCTGGAGCGCCCCATATTGGCAGGGCATAGCTTCGGTGGGAGAGTGGCCATTCAGCTGGCATCACAGCGTCAGGACATTGACGCCGTCATATTGGTTGATGCAGCCGGAATAAAACCGCGCCGTTCGCTGAAATATTATTACAAGGTCTACACCTTCAAGGCCGCCAAACGGCTTTCGTACCTGTTGCTCGGACGGGAAAAGGCCGAAAAACGGATTGAACGCATCCGCGCAAGCCGCGGTTCCTCCGACTATGCCAACGCATCACCACGTATGCGCGCCATAATGAGCAAAGTGGTGAACCATGACCTCACAGCATGCCTCCCGAAGATTACGGCGCCTGCACTCCTTATTTGGGGCGAAAATGACACGGCCACCCCTCTGGCCGATGCGAAAAAGATGGAACGGCTCATCCCCGATGCCGGACTGGTTTCGTTCCCGGGATGCGGCCACTACAGCTTTCTTGACAATCCGGCGCAATTTGCAGCCGTGCTGCATTCATTCCTGCAGTCGCGCATTACAAATAAATAACCAGTAAGTACAGCAACAAGCACAAATATGATTGAAACCTCGCTTGACACCCCGTTTTGCATCGCACTTGCAGCAACCGCCTCACTCGACATCCTGACGGTATATGCCCGCGACCTCATGATGCTGCAGCAAAACTCCTACCGTAACGAGCGTTACAACAGATGGTTCTCGCAGTCGGGCGAGAGCACCAACATCGGGCGCATCTTTTGTTGTATAGCCCTGCTGATGCTGCTTGTAAAATCCCTGCCCATATTGGTATCGGCAAGCGCAGGCATCATCATCACCCTGTGGCAGGCCATCCGTCTTTTCAAGGCGAAATATAAGAAACCCCTGGTATGGACACCACGTGCCAAACGCATCTACAGCGTGATGCTTACCCTCACTATCGTGATTGCAGCACTTTGTGGATTATTTGCAGGCGTAAAAGGTGCGTGCATAGCCATCATAGCCATGCTCACAGCCTCCCCCGCACTACTGCTGTGCGCAAATACGATTCTAAAACCTGTTGAAAAAGCGATCAACCGGCGTTTTTACAACGAGGCCGCTACAATCCTTGCGTCCATGCCTGACCTTAAAATCATAGGTATAACCGGAAGTTACGGTAAGACTTCTACCAAACACTACCTCTACCGGATATTACAGGAGCATTTCTCCACCGCCATGACACCCGGCAGCTTCAACACCACACTCGGCGTTATCCGTACCGTCAGGGAACATCTGCAGCCCTACAACGAGGTGTTCATCGTGGAGATGGGAGCCAAACAGCCCGGCGACATCAAAGAGATCTGCGACCTTGTGCATCCTCACGCCGGCATTATCACTGCCGTTGGCGAGCAACACCTTGAATCGTTCAAGACAATCCAGAACGTCCAGGCCACCAAATTCGAACTGGCCGATGCAATCCCTGCCGACGGTGTGGTTGTGGTAAACAACGATTTCCCATATGTGGCCAACCGTGATGTAAAGAACACCCATTGCCTGCGATATGCCGTGAGCAATCCAGACCAAGCCGACTTCAAAGCCACCGCAATTGAATACTCTCCGGCCGGCACCACCTTCACCATCGAAGGCTCCCAGCTTGAACAGCCGCTGCAATTGCAGACGCGTCTGGTAGGGGAGTGCAATGTGTCAAACCTGGTGGCAGCTGTGATAATGGCATTGAAACTCGGCGTCCCGACCGACAAAATCAGATATGCCGTATCGCAGATTGAACAGGTGGAACACCGCCTGAACATGAAGCGTACTCCCGGCGGTATAACAATTATCGACGATGCATTCAATTCAAACCCCCACGGCTCCAGAATGGCCATGGAGGTACTTGCAATGATGAAGCCAGGCAAACGCATTGTCATCACCCCCGGAATGATTGAGCTTGGACCGGTACAGGACAAAGCTAACGAAGAGTTCGGGCGCAGCATAGCGCGTTGTGCCGACGTGGCCATAATTGTAGGCCGCTATAACCGCGATGCCATAATGGCCGGCATCGCACAAGGACCTATCAAGCCTGAAAATGTGCACACCGTGGATGATTTCAACCATGCGCAGGCTCTTCTGGGCAGGATTGCCACCGCCGGGGACACGGTGCTGTACGAAAACGACCTGCCTGACACTTTCAAATAAGATTCATAATAGACGATCATACAACCAGTAAGATAATGAAAACCAAAATAGCAGTGTTTTTCGGCGGACGTTCCACCGAACACGAAATATCGGTAATATCAGCCAACCAGGCCATCAATGCCATTAATCGCGACAAATACGACGTCATTCCGGTCTATATATCCAAAGACGGAAAATGGTACACCGGCGACGAACTGCTTGACCTGACCAAATTCCGAAACATCCCTGAATTGCTGAAAAAATGTGAGAACGTGTACATGCGCCCCGAATTCGGCGAGTACAATCTCTATTATGCAGAACCTAAAGGGCTGTTCAAAAACAAAAGCATTGCGGCAAAAATCGATGTTGTCATACCGGTGCTTCACGGAGCCAACGGGGAAGACGGTACATTCGAAGGGATTCTCGACTCAATCGGCATCCCATATGCCGGCTGCGACACCCTTTCGTCGGCCAACGGAATGGACAAGATCACAATGAAGATGATTCTGCGTGAAAGCGGCATTCCGGTCGTTGACTACGAATGGTTCACCGACCGTCAGTGGTTCGCACAGCGCGACGCCATCACCGCAAAAATAGAAGAACGCCTCGGTTATCCCGTCATTGTCAAGCCTGCCAATCTCGGCTCGTCAATCGGCATCGGCTGCGCTCACAACCGTGAACAGCTTTTTGAGAAGATCGAGGATGCCTCCCGCTATGCCTCCCGCATCATTGTAGAGGACATGATCGAGGACATGCAGGAGATAAACTGCTCCGTGTTGGGCGATTGCGACGAATACACCGCATCCGTGCTTGAAGAGCCGATAAAATCGTCAGAAATCCTCTCGTACGATGCTAAATACGCCGGGGGCGACAAAGGCGCTAAAGGGATGCAGGCTTCTGCAAAGAAATTTCCCGCCGACCTCCCCGCGGATGTCACCGCTGAGATTCAACGTCTGGCCGGTGAGACCTTCCGTGTACTCTCATGCCACGGAGTGAGCCGTGTGGACGTGATGATTGACCGTAAGACGAAAGCCATCTACGTGAATGAGATCAACACGATTCCCGGGTCGCTCTCCTTCTACCTGTGGGAAGGATCGGGTATCCCGTTCGACCAACTGATGGACCGCCTTGTGGCACTGGCCATCAAACGCAACACCCGCCGCAGCCAGAAAACGTTCTCCTTCTCCAACAATATCTTCGCTATGGGCGGTGCCGCCGGAGCCAAAGGAGTGAAAGGCGGAGTAAAAAGAGGATGTAAAGCCTGATTCAGATTCGTAGAAACACCGTTTGTGGTGCTCTGATGCGCCACGAACCGCATGTTTGCATTATCAACTGAAAATTAGTATCTTTGCGCCCGTCAATTGCAAAAAACAAATAATCAACCGATATAACCACCACACCTTGCAACGATGAAATTCGCTGAATACAATCGATTCAACTTGTCGGAAATAAACAAGGAAGTCCTCAGGCAATGGAATGCCGGAAATCTGTTTGAACAAAGCATGGCCACCCGCGAAGGATGCCCGTCGTTCGTCTTCTACGAAGGGCCGCCATCCGCCAACGGTATGCCCGGTATTCACCACGTTATGGCCCGTACCATCAAGGACATTTTCTGCCGCTACAAAACAATGAAAGGCTTCCATGTGAAACGCAAGGCCGGATGGGACACCCACGGTCTGCCCGTGGAGCTTGGCGTTGAAAAAGCCCTCGGAATCACCAAAGAGGACATCGGCAAGAAAATCTCTGTTGACGAATACAATGCAGCCTGCCGCCGTGAGGTGATGAAATACACCAAGGAATGGTCCACGCTGACCAATTCGATGGGCTACTGGGTTGACCTCGACAATCCCTATATCACCTACGACAACCGTTACATCGAATCGGTATGGTGGCTTCTGGGACAGCTCTACAACAAAGGCTATCTTTACAAAGGCTACACCATCCAGCCATATTCACCTGCCGCCGGCACCGGCCTGAGCACACATGAGCTCAACCAACCCGGCTGCTACCGCGATGTTAAGGACACCACCTGCGTGGCCCAGTTCCTCTGCACCGATCCTGCCGACTATATGCAGGGATGCGGAAAAGTGTATTTCCTGGCATGGACCACAACCCCGTGGACCCTCCCATCGAACACTGCACTTGCCGTAGGACCTGAAATCACCTATAACGTAGTCCGGACATACAATCCGTACAGCGGCGAGGAAGAGACCGTTGTGCTCGCCGACACGTTGATGGGACATTTTTTCAATCCCAAAGCCAAGGAGGTTGCCTTCGACGATTATAAGAAAGGAGACAAACTCATTCCTTTCGAGGTGGTCAAGACCGTAAAAGGGAAGGAGCTCGTCGGCCTGCATTACGAACAGCTTATCCCCTGGATGAATCCCGGAGAAGGTGCATTCGTTGTAATACCCGGCGATTATGTGACAACCGAGGACGGTACCGGTATCGTGCACATAGCAGGAACTTTCGGTGCCGACGACCTTCGTGTGTCGCGCCAGAACAACGTGCCGCCGCTCACACTCATCGACCGTGACGGCAACATCAGGCCTATGGTCGACCTGCGCGGCCGTTTCTTCCCGATAGAGGATCTTGACCCGAAATTCGTTGAGGAGCGTGTGGATGTGAAAGCCTACTCACCCTGGGCAGGCAAATATGTCAAGAACGCTTACGACCAGTCCAAAACAGACGCTGACGAGACACTCGACGTGGAACTCGCCATGTGGCTGAAACAGGAGGGGAAGGTGTTCAAAATCGAGAAACATGTCCACAGCTATCCTCATTGCTGGCGAACCGACAAGCCCGTGCTTTATTATCCGCTCGACAGCTGGTTCATCCGCACCACGGCTGCCCGCGAGCGCCTCATGGAGCTGAACAACTCAATCAAATGGAAACCGGCATCAACCGGCGCCGGACGCTTCGGAAAATGGCTTGAGAACCTTCAGGACTGGAATCTCTCGCGCAGCCGTTATTGGGGAACTCCACTCCCCATCTGGCGTACAGACGACGGCAAGGAGGAAATCTGCATAAGTTCCGTAGAACAGCTTTACAACGAAATTGAGAAAGCTGTGGCAGCCGGCCTCATGAAAGAGAATCCTTACAAGGCAAAAGGATTCGTACCCGGCGACTATGCGAAAGAAAACTATGAGAAGATCGATCTGCACCGCCCGTATGTAGACGACATTGTTCTCGTGTCGGCATCCGGACGCCCGATGCGCCGCGAAACAGACCTCATCGACGTGTGGTTTGACTCCGGCGCGATGCCGTACGCACAGATTCATTATCCTTTCGAGAACAAGGAAGGACTTGATTCCGGCGAACTTTATCCGGCCGACTTCATTGCAGAAGGTGTGGACCAGACACGCGGATGGTTCTTCACCCTGCATGCCATAGCAGGCATGGTGTTCGACTCCATAGCCTACAAAGCCGTTATTTCCAACGGTCTGGTTCTTGACAAGGACGGTAACAAGATGTCAAAACGCCTGGGCAACGCCGTTAACCCCTTCTCGACTATCGAGGAATTCGGCAGCGACCCCGTGCGCTGGTACATGATTGCCAATTCATCGCCCTGGGACAACCTGAAATTTGACACCGAAGGTGTGCGCGAGGTGGCACGCAAACTTTTCGCCACACTATACAACACCTATTCATTCCTGGCTCTTTACGCAAATGTCGACGGATTTACCGGTGCAGAACCTCAGGTTCCGGTGGCAAACCGCCCGGAAATCGACCGCTGGATTCTCTCGCTACTCAACACACTTGTAAAAGATGTGGAAGAGGCTCTTGATGATTATGAACCCACTAAAGCCGCACGTGCCATAAATACATTTGTAAACGACAACCTCAGCAACTGGTACGTTCGTCTGAACCGCAAACGTTTCTGGGGTGGTGAGATGACCGAAGACAAGCTCGCCGCATATCAGACACTTCACACCTGCCTGACCACCGTGGCACAGCTCATGGCTCCGTTTGCACCATTCTTTGCCGACAAGCTCTATCAGGACCTGACAGCCCCCGCGCTTGAGGCCGCAGGAAAAGAGCCGGTATCAGTACATCTGTCAATATTCCCCAAAGCCGATGCCGCTCTCATCGACAAGGACCTCGAAACCCGCATGAACCTTGCACAGATAATCACCTCAATGGTGCTTTCTCTGCGCCGCAAGGTCAACATCAAGGTGCGTCAGCCGCTGCAGACTCTTATGATACCGGTACAGTCGGCCAAGCAGCAGGAACAGATTGAAGCAGTTGCACCGCTGATTCTTTCCGAGCTTAACGTGAAAGAGATAAAATTTGTAAGCAACGAAGAGGGTGTGCTGGTGAAACGCATCAAGGCTGATTTCAAGAAACTCGGACCAAAGCACGGAAAAATGATGAAAGCCGTGGCGGCAGCCATTGCCGAAATGCCGCAGCCCACAATCATTGAGCTTGAAAAGAACGGCTCTGTCACCATTGATGTCGGCGGTCAGCCTGTCACTGTCGATGTGGCTGATGTCGAAATCAGGAATGAGGACATTCCCGGATGGCTTGTTGCCAACGAAGGTCCTGTGACAGTGGCTTTGGATGTAACGGTGTCTGACACCCTGCGTCGCGAAGGCACAGCACGCGAACTGGTGAACCGCATCCAGAACATACGCAAAGGCCGTAACTTCGATATCACTGCACGCATCAATGTTGTTATTGAGCCTTGCGACCTTACCGACGAAGCCGTTAAGGAATATGGCGAATACATCTGCCGCCAGGTGCTTGCCGAGGCGATTGTAATCGATACAGTCCAGGATGCGCTTCCCGACGAAACGCTCGATATTGACGGCACCGTTGTAAAGGTCAAGGTGCTACCTGCCTGACAGTTATGACACACAGAACGGGCTGTTGACATTTCAGCCCGTTCTTTCATTAATATTTTTCACACTTTTGTTTGTTATCAAGTAAAGGCATGAATATTGTCGGGTCATAACACACTCATTGTCAAATGTCCGACACATGCGCGAACTGATAATTCACACATTAATGATTCTATTCCCATGAACGAAAAAAACCGTTACTCCGACGAGGAACTGGAAGAATTCAGAATCCTGATTCTTAAGAAACTCGAAAAGGCACGCAATGAATATGAGAAGCTCCGCGCCGAAGTGATGAACACCGACGGCAACGGAACTGCCGATACATCGCCTACATTTAAAGTTCTCGAAGAGGGAGCCTCAACTCTCTCTAAAGAGGAAGCAGTAAGATTGGCCCAGCGTCAGGCGCAGTTCATCAAGCACCTGCAGGCAGCATTAGTGCGCATCGAGAACAAGACTTACGGCATTGACCGCATCACGGGCAAACTGATTCCGAAAGAACGCCTGCGCGTAGTGCCTCATGCCACCCTGAACGTTGATTCCAAGCAGAAATGATTACCGGCGCCGGTCACAACCCGTTCCGGCGCCACACTTGCAGTCAAAAAAGCATTCACGCTCAAAATTACCGACATTATTCCCACACAACCCGACATGCTGAAATCATCCCGGATCCTCAGGCACCGCGGCCTGCTGACACTTTTGATAATAGCCGTCATACTCATTGCCGACCAGTGCCTGAAAATATGGGTCAAGACCCATTTTTATCTCGGAGAAAGCTATCCGATATTTTCATGGTTCGAACTTGTATTCGTACAAAACAACGGAATGGCATTCGGGTGGGAAATAGGCAGCAAGCTGCTGCTCACGCTGTTCCGCATAGCGGCTGTGGCTTTCATCAGTTTTTATATCTGGCGCATCTATGCCCGGCATGAAGCCAGGACCGGCTATCTGGTGTGTCTGGCTCTTGTTGTCGCCGGAGCAGCGGGAAATATCATCGACTGTCTGTGCTACGGACTGATATTCAACAATCCGATGCCGCCTGAAGTTGCCACATTATTTCCGGAAAACGGAGGCTACGGCACTCTAATGCACGGACTGGTTGTGGACATGCTTTATTTCCCCCTATGCGAATGGACATGGCCCGCATGGATGCCTTGGGTCGGGGGAGAACACTTTGTGTTTTTCCGTCCCGTATTCAACATCGCCGACTCTGCAATTTCAGTTGGCATGATTGCCCTCATCCTTTTCTATTCCCAGCAGATTGCCGATGTGCCATGGCGCAAATCTTCGCAGACCAAAGCTGATTCAGCCGACGAGGCCTGACACCTCAAAGCGACAAGAACCTCCCACAGACATATATGACTCCGCTACAGAACCTGATTTTCGCCAGAAGGGGCACCGCCCGCAATGTCCTGTCCATACTTCTGTTGGCCCTCACGACCACGGCATGCAAAAAAACGCCGGAATATGTTCTTGGGCAGGAAGAGATGGCAAGCCTTATGGCCGACATACACACAGGTGAGGCCGTCATTGACTTCAATTACGCGAAATTCCCCAACGACTCCACCCGAAAGATGCTGAAACAAAGCATATATGAAGCGCATGGAGTCACGGCGGAGACAGTAGACACATCGTTCGTATGGTACGGCAACCATATTGAAGAATACATTAAAGTTTACGACCGGACCATAGAGATACTGAAAGAGCGTCAGCAGGATTTCGCATCTGCCGCAAGCGCTCAGATTGCCATCTCCGGCGACTCAGTAGCCGTATGGCATGGGCCACAACGCGTGATCGTACACGAAAACATGCCTTCGCGTGTAATCACATTCTCACTGATACCCGACAGCACCTGGCAAAATGGCGACATATATACACTCCGCTATAAGCCTGTGAATGGCATCGGGGACATTGAGACACGTCTGCTTGTGGATTACGCCGATGGTGTGACGGGATATATTGACCAACCGGTCTCCACACGGCAACCAAACATCATGCAGATACAGGTTGACTCCACAATGACCCCACTGCGTCTGTATGGCTATCTGGCATTCTCTCCAGCGAAAAATACTGCATTCGAGGTAGACAGCATCTCACTCACGCGTCAACGCAAGAATCTGGTAAGCGGCTACTACGGGCGCCCCAACATATTCCGGACTTCCGCAGCTCCGGAAGAAGAGCCTGACACCACTTCAATCCAAACTGTCGATACTAATGTGCCTGTCACACCGCGACGTCCGATGTCGTCTGACCGCCGCCGCCCGGCAGCACAGGATGTGCAGCTGCCCGGCGTGACATGGGACGGCAAGAAGAGCGAACACCGCATGAATGCCTCGCAGCATAAACCGTCGGCAAAGCAACGACAGGAAGCCCGCGAACGCCAACGCAAAAACCAGCCTGCGAAACAACGCAATCTGAAGCCTGCTCCTGCAAAGGCTCAACCTGCCAAAAAAGATCCCGCAAAATGACGTCACAGACACTGGTGTGCCTGCCAGACTATTCACCCGGCGTGCGGTATCTCATCCGACGCATTATCTTGAATGGCACTATCCTCAACATGCAGATTGTAGAGTTCTGCAAGGGAAATCTCATCTCAATTTCACCCTTTGAAAAAGAAACCGCAGCAACCATTTTCATGGATGCTGCGGTGAATATCGATGTTATTTCAGAGGCATTGAAATGCCGTGTGGTCCGTTGTCACTGACGCCACAGGATTATGCTTTTTCAAACCAACGCAGTCGATTCACATCAAACACCGGCCCCTCCTTGCACACGCACACATTGCCGGCATCTACCGTATCTTCCACGCAACACAAGCATGCACCAAGTCCGCATGCCATGACGTTCTCTAACGACACCTCGCAAGGAATACCTCTCTTGTGAGCTATAGCCGCCACACCTTTCATCATAGGCATGGGACCACAGCAATATATCATGTCAAAATCGCCATCGGAAAGAGCCGGGTTCACTGTCACGAGTCCGGGATGCCCAGCAGAGCCGTCATCGGTTGAAAGGAGGACATCGCCGAATTGAGCGAAGCGTTCAACCAGCAACAAATCCGCCTTCGTCTTTGCCGCAAGCAGGAATGTAGGCTTAACTCCGGCATCAACCAGCTGTTTGCCAAGGTAGAGCAGGGGTGCCACACCAACGCCGCCACCCACAAGCAACGGACGCTCACATTTACAATCCACAGAAAAACCATGCCCAAGGGAGAGCATGATGTTCAGGACGCCACCAGCCTCCATATCGCACAAATGCCGTGTGCCGTCGCCTGCCACACGTACAAGCAACTGCAATTCACTGGCAGCGACATCCACATAATGCACCGAAATGGGACGGCGTAAAAATGTGGTAGGGGAGTCGGCCACCTGAACCTCTACGAACTGTCCGGGCATTACTGTCCCGAAATCAAATTGAACGGCATCTGAAACCGGAGTCAACCGTAACAATGAATAACTGGCGGTTAGCTTCCGGTTTTCTAATACTTTGAAATCAATAATTGCCTTTTTGGATTGCATAGTGTCGGGACTGGCGGTTTTCATTTCCGTATAATAGTTTATTCAATTACGGCTATAAG